>CAYWBV010000007.1:24815-34539 GCA_964455785.1 uncultured Maribellus sp. | reverse complement strand
ATCAACATTAACCATTTTTGTATCTCCACCTGGATGCCCTATTGCTATATAAGTAGTATTATTACTATTAGATAAATCGTAAAAGGTATCCCATCCGGCATACTCCACATTCAATTTTGAATAATCTTTTACAGTTCTCGACGCCTTAATGATAGTAAAATCTTCACTTGGATTGTAGAGAGAATTTTTTGCATCAATATTAAACGAAGTTCCAAGCTCTTCGATTGTAAAACTATTACTCCCGCTTAATCTTCTTCCCCCACGTTTTGTTGTTTCGTTACAAGTCTTATTCTCATAATACAGATAAAATTCAAGAGCAGGATTCTGACTGGTAACATCATAAGGTTGCCCATTATATTTAGGAGCAAAAAGATGCCCGCAAGTTACGACAAAAGGCTTATCTGTTAGTTGGTATCCACTTCCCGATCTGTTTACCAAAAATCCTGTTCCTTTTGAAGTGAATTTGTTTCCGTTAGGAGTCACATATTCAAACTGAATATATACCACCGCTTTTTTCATATCATCCCATGCAGTAGTGCAGGCAATATCATGCTGGCAACTGAACCTTGCAGTTCCGTAATAACCACTCTTTAAGTTCATAGATGCAGTATCAGTACCAATATTTTCTAAATTATGGTTTACTTTCTTTCTATTCCCAAACCCATCATAATAAAAATATACAAATTTATCTACTATTATTTTGGGATTTTGGGATTTTGCCTTCGGCTGGAAATATTCCATAATAATATGATTTCCATAACATCTCCCATTAATTTCTTTAAATTTTTGCAATCTTTCTTCTGTCTTTAATCTGTCGTTATCATAACATTCCGGATAAGTCCCATATTGATCCATATTGTATGAAAAAAAAGAAAGCAGGCTATTTTTCGGCAGGCTTGGAAGAGGAATATGTAATCCTATTTTTTCAGCAGTGGGACTTTCTATTTTCAACAACCAAATAGTTCCTATGGGGATCTCAAATTTTGTCGCTGCTGAAAAAAAGTCTACAATGGAATCAATATCAAAACCACTAGCAATACCTGTATTCCACTTCTTAAAAATGTCGGGCGGATTGTTGGCCCAAAAAAGTGAATCATTGTTAAAGCAAGGTAATATTATCGTATTTATTTTCGAAGTGTCGATAAAGTGTCCATAGTCTTCTGTGAGGGTGAATGGAGCTATTTCTCCCCATTCATCGTAAACTAACTGTGCTTTAAGTTGTAATACAATCAGCACAATAAACAATATCAAATATATTTTTCTCATCGTAGTATATTTTTATGAATATCATAATAAAAGGGCGTAGATTATTCTGCCAGTAATCCTTTTTTTACCGCCAGTTTTTTCAACTCATCAATTTGCTCCTGTTGTTCTTTTACCGATTCAACCAGTACAGGTATCAGCCCAACGTAGTCAACATATTTGTAGCCATCTTTATCTTCTTCAACCAACTCCGGGAATAAAGATTCCACATCCTGCGCCAAAAAACCTATCCTGGTACGGTCATTTTTCTCCACGTTGTTCATAAGGTCGATATCAGCCTGTTCTTTTTCGGTTAGATTGCCACTACTCTCGTAGGGGACCCTGGTTGTGTTTTTATAATTATAACTCACACCTTTTAACTGCTTCAGTTTATCAAGCTTCTTCCCAAGGGGCTTTATATTTTCTTTAAACCGCTCATCAGATGTCAGGAGAACTCCTTTGGCGTAAACATCAACTTCAAATTTAAAACGGTCGGGTTCGTTAATATCCCATTTCCCGATAATTTCGTTGTAATCATAACCTCTACCCCAGGTCAGGTATATCCCTTTTTTCCCGTGAAGTTCTAATCTGTCTGAATCCCAGTTTGTTCCAAGCTCTCCAATAAATATATTGGCCCCATTGTTGACAACACGGCCATAATCACCTATGCCAATTCTTCCATTTGTTAAATATTCGCCGTATTTTCCATATACCTGCATAGATAAATCCAAATCAGGGTCATCGGTCTCCCTGTCGCCAAAGATTTTAACCTGTCCGTCACTATTTACTTTTATCTGGGCATTTAATGACAATGTTGAGACTAATGATATAACGATAAATAATGGATAAATATATTTTTTCATGATAATGTTTTTTATTTGATTTATTGTTTTTAGTTTATTTTAGTATATTTTTTAATGTTGTTAGTTGCTGCTGTTGTTCCTTTATTGTTTCTACAAGTACTGGAATCAATCCCATATAATCGACATGGAAATAGCCGTTTTCATCTTCTTCAACTAATTCAGGAAAAATATTCTTCAAATCCTGGGCTACAAATCCATACCGATTACGTTCAAGATTTTTTAATCTTTCTTTTGCCTGGTTAAGCTCAGCCAGGTCCTTCTTTTCCTTATCGGTCCCGGGAGTAGAAACCTGCGAAAAATTAAATGATATATCTGTTTTTAGGTTATATGAAACTCCCTGAACAGATTTTATTTTAAGTCCAATTGGTGTTAATGACTTAATGTTTTCCTTAAACCGTTCGTCAGAACTTAAAAGAAGATCAGTTGCATAGACGTCGGTACTAAATTCAAACCGTTGGGTCAATAACATAGAATACCATCTCATAAAACCAATAACATGGCTGTATTCGTACCCTTGTGTGTGAGTCAGGGAAACGCCGTTTGACCCCCTGATCTCCAAAATATCAGAATCGGTATTATTCCCAAATTCCCCGAGATAAAGGTTTGGCATCCCGTTAATCTTTGTACCATAATCGCCAAAACCAAGTCTCCCGTTGGACAGGTATTCACCATATGACCCGTAAACCTGCATCGACAGATCTTTGTTTAGATCATCGGTTGGCTTATCGCCAAAAATTTTCACACGGTTATCCTCATACACTTTCACCTGGGAAAACCCTCTTGATGAAAATAGGACAAAAACCGCCACAATAACAATAGAAATAGTTTTCATACATTTACAGAGTTTTGTGGGCTGGGGAGCCGTGAACTTCCCAAACCCGGTTAAACAAAATTTGCTGCGACCCGGTTCTTTACAAAGGGCTGGGTTGCTTTTTGCCCTTGCTTTATGTCGATATTTAACCATGTACAGCTCCCGCAGTACATCACAATACCTTTTTCCTTATTTTTTATCTGTCCTTTCGTGAGAATATTTATTACCGGCAGGGGTTTGTTCCTGAGAGTAATTTTTCAAATATAAAAATTCTAAGGTAAAATAGAAATGAAATTTATCCCCTCCTGTAATTTATAGTCGGTCTAAACAATTAACCAGGAATAAGATGCCACTCGAAATAAAGGTAATGACCTTCAAAAAAATCGCCCAACATTTTTCTGCAAAAAATATGATTACCGGGGGCGCGTTTATCTCTTCCCGATTGGAGTTGAACCGACGTCCAAAAACTCTTCCACCCAAAGGCCTCCCTCTGGAACCTCCGTGGGAGGAGAGGAAACCTCACTCACTTCCCGGAGTATACGGGTTTTACTTTGGGCGATAATCAAAAGTCTTATGCTTTTTTTATCGTATGTATTCCGGAAAGTACGTATCGTATTATCTCCCGAAAAACAGACAGTTACGCCTTATATGAATGTACCGACTTTTAAAAACGGGAGATGGGCAATTTCAGTAATAAAATTTCAGATAGTACGTTTTAACATATGATTTGATTCTTTAAGTTATTTATAATATTGTTAACACCCTTAAAGTTTTTTTAATCGTTTTCTGGCTTATGTTTGCTATAAAAATAGTTGAACCTTTAATGTAAACCCGAATTTATGTTAAAATATCGTTTTGCAGGCTTTTTGTTTTTTTTGAGTATGATGACCGTCGGGGCACAGAATTTTAATATCAGTGGTTTTGTCAGGGAAAAATCGACGGGAGAGAATTTGATAAACGCAAATATTTACGAATTAAATTCAAGGGGCGGAACCATAAGTAATGAGTACGGTTTTTACAGTCTTTCGCTCCCCAGAGGCAAAAACCGGGTTGTTTTTTCATTTATCGGTTATAAAAAAGAAGAAATTGAGTTGAATTTAACATCCGATACAACTTTGAATGTTGAGTTGGATTTAATGTCGGAATTAAAGGAAGTGACCGTTTATGGAAAAGAAGGTTCAAAGATTGAACGAACGCAAATGAGTATGGTAGAAATACCAACGGCAACCTTAACAAAAATTCCGGTGCTATTAGGTGAGCCTGATATTTTAAAGGTTATCCAGCTACTTCCGGGTGTTCAATCGGGCACAGAAGGAACGAGCGGAATTTATGTTCGCGGCGGCGGGGCCGATCAAAATTTATTTTTACTCGACGGCGTCCCGGTTTATAACGCAAGCCATCTTTTTGGCTTTTTCTCGGTTTTTAATCCTTCGGCGATAAATACGGTAAAACTCTATAAAGGCGGTTTTCCTGCCCGGTTTGGAGGGCGGCTTTCGTCGGTTATCGACATAAGGATGAAGGAGGGAAATATGAAGGAATTTAAAGGCGAATTTTCAATAGGACTTATTTCTTCCCGGTTTTCTGTAGAGGGGCCCATTAAAAAAGATAAAACTTCATTTATTATCTCGGGCAGAAGGACTTATCTCGATTTGCTTGCCCGCCCCGCTATGAAAATTGCAAACAACAGCACAGAAGGAAGCGATTTTGTGGCGGGTTACTATTTTTATGATTTGAACGCAAAAATTAACCACATTTTTTCGGAAAGAAGCAGGCTTTATTTTTCATCGTACATCGGACTTGACAAAGCGTATTCAAATGAAGAAAGTTATTATGTATATGAACATGTGAGGTATGATGAAAAGTATAAAAGCGGGTTGAAGTGGGGAAATATTACCAATGCCCTGCGGTGGAATTACGTTTTTAATCCGAAGTTATTCAGTAATGTCACCCTAACCTACAGTAACTACAACTTTAATGTCGGCGAGGAAACATTCAACCTGAATACCAGGGATAAAACCAGAACAGAAGATATTTTTGACTACAATTCAGGGATAGAAGATTTAGCGCTGAAAGTTGATTTTGACTACTTCCCCTCGAAAGCCCATTCGGTAAAATTTGGAGCAGAAAACATTTTCCACAAGTTTAGCCCGGGAGTAAACCATGTTAAATACGCGGGTGGTGGAATTGCAGAGGAAAACTCGGATACTACCTACGGAAACAGTAGCGTGCAGGCGAATGAACTTAGGTTGTATGCCGAAGATATTCTTGAATTATCGCCCAAATTTAAAATGAATATTGGCGGACATTTTTCATTATTTAATGTACAGGGAAAGGATTACACTTCTTTTGAGCCAAGGGCGTCGCTGCGGTTTCTTGGGTCGGAACGGTGGTCGCTAAAAGCCTCGTATGCCAAAATGAGCCAGTATATTCATTTGTTAACCACATCAACCATTAGTTTACCAACGGATTTATGGCTTCCGGCAACCAAAAAAGTTAAACCGCAAATTTCACATCAATGGGCTGTCGGCGGTTTTTATAATCTGCCAAAAGGATTTGAAGTTTCTGTGGAGTTGTTTTATAAAACGATGAATAACCTGATTGAATATAAAGAAGGAGCTTCATTCACAGGCATTGGAAGCGGCTGGGAATCAAAAATTGAAACCGGGAAAGGATGGGCGTATGGTATGGAACTGATGGTCGAGAAAAAAATTGGAAATACAACCGGCTGGATTGGCTACACCTTGTCAAAGTCGGATCGGAAGTTTGAAAACCTTAATTTTGGCAAAATATTTCCGGCCAAATACGATCGGCGGCATGACATTAGTCTGGCGCTCACACATAAATTTAATGAAAGGACGGACATTGGCGCGACCTGGGTATTCGGCACAGGTAATGCAGCTACTCTTGCCCTTCAGAAATATTCATCAGGATATTATACAGGCACATATTACGGAAGCTCAGGTATTGAATATTACGGCGGCAGAAATAATTACCGGCAACCAAGCTACCACAGGCTGGATGTAGGCGTTAATTTTCACAAACAAAAAAAGCGTGGGATAAGAACGTGGTCTTTTGGTGTTTATAATGCCTACAGCCGTCAGAATCCGTTTTATTTGTATTGGGGATACAATAATACAAGCGGGTACAGCGAAGATGGCTGGTACTACGAAGATTCCAAACGGGCTTTGAAACAGGTAAGTTTATTCCCTTTGATTCCATCGGTTTCTTATTCCTTTAAATTCTAAAAAGATGAATACGACTAAAATATTTGTTTTTACTTTTTTTGCAACCATCATATTTAGCGCCTGCGAAAAGACTATTGACTTTAAATCGGGCGAGATTGCGCCCCGGATTGTTGTAAACTCGGTTTTTGTGGCGGGAAGCAAATATAAATATGTAAGGGTGGAAAAAAGCAGGAGTATTTTGAACGACAACGAATATTTCGAATCTCTCCCGAATGCAAATGTAAAACTTTACGAAGACGGGGAATTTATAACTGAATTGGCCTATACGAGCGTGGTCGATACCTTTGTCGATCAACTGGAATATGGTGTGGTGAAAGAATATCCGTATGAAGCCGGTTATTATCTCGATTCTGCTTTTACGGTGAAATCTGGCTCCACGTATCGTTTAGAGGTGTCGGGCGAAGGTTTTGAACCTGTGTTTTGCGAAACTACCGTACCTTATCCTGTAAAATTAAACAGCCTGGATTTTGAGATTGAAAAAACGCCAAGTGATAATTATAATCTGTATGCCCAAACGTTTAACCTCAATATTGCAGACTCCAAATCGGAGGATAATTATTACAGAATTCAGGTAACTCAAACGCATGGAATCGAATTGTCGCGATTATTTGCCAACTATTATGGATATGGCTACGGGGGTTCCGCTTATGCCGACGACACGGACACTACCGTTACTGATACAATTGTTCAGCAACTTTACATAAACTCAGGCGTTAATTCGAACGACCCGGTTTTAACCCGTTATTCGAACGGCGATCTGTTTGATTCGGAGAATGATTTTAATTCATATTCATTTTTTACTGATGAACTGATGGGAAGCGAAGATTATAACCTGTCGTTTTGGTTAACGTCAGTAAACGAAATACGTGACGATTTGGGCGAGTATATAGATGCTACTGCTACGGTGCTAAACATTTCAAAGGAGTTATACTATTATTCAAGGTCAAAAACCCAACAATCAAACGCAATTGATAATGCTTTTGCCGAACCTGTTCCTGTTTATTCCAATGTAAACGGAGGGATGGGAATTTTTGGTTCCGAGGCTGCAAGTTCACTTAGTTCATTAATTGGCCGGTATCCCCTGGAAGACAAGATTTACATTACCCGTGAAAAGCTTTGGGAGCTTTATTATGGTTACTGAATTCAGGGTCATTCACATCATAAAGTTGTGCCGGGCTTCGGTTCCCACTTGTAACGAAACAAAACCGAAAAATTACGTGTAAAAATACGCACTAAAATTTTTCCCGAACAATACTAATTTATCAGATAAAATGTTTTAACTTGTCCATTAAAAGACAAACAGGTATTTTTATTGCCATTAAATCACAATTCAAATATCTGGTATAATACGGAATTATAAACGGTTCATTCTGAATATGAAACAGGGTTTCTAATTTAGATAATCCGGCAGGCGCTTTGGATTTGTCAGATAAAATTAACTATTAAATCTACGGAATGAAATCAGAGATAAACGCACGTCTGAAAGAATTAAAGGAAGAGTATCAGAAGGGTCAGGAACGGTTAATTGCGTTGGAGCAGGAAACAACCAGCTTAAGCAAAACCATGCTTCGTATCAGTGGCGCTATTCAGGTTTTGGAGGAGTTAACCGCGGGAGAGGTAACCCCCAATTCCAGGGATGTAAATACCGGTTCGGAACTGACTAAAAATTCCGAAAAAACGTCTTAAAGATTTTTTTTTAAAATTTAACCGTCTATGGCAAATCCAGTTTCCAATATTCCGGTTTTGTTATTTCCGTTAAAACTTGAAACCCGCTTTGTGGGAGATGAGTTGTGGATTAGGGTTTTCCCCGATTCCGTTTTTTTGCAAAGTCACAATCCCCGTCTTTCCGTGGAAGAAAAAGCAGATGCAAGCGCATTTAAAAAACTTACTTCGGGCGAAGAAAAAAAATCAGCCTGGGAGGAACTGGTTTCGAAATATGGAGTTTACCGTTCGTCCTGGATTGTGCAAATCAGCGGCGAAGAACTGGAACGCCAGGCCAACGATGATAAAAAAGAGGAAGAACCTTCGTTTTATTTTCAATGGCTGCCCGACCGGCTGGTTTTTTATGTGTACAAAGGAGGTGACCAAAAACCTGTCTATAAAGCAGACGGTTCGGTTATAAATCGGAAAGGATTGACCGTTTTGGGTGAAGGCGACGAGTGGATCAGGGATTTTAACCAAGCGGTAAAAGCCGGTATGGGAATCAAAATCAAAATAAATCCGGCGGATACAAAATTCGAAAAAGTAATTGTCAGCGGTTTTCGCTACGACGAAGATCCCAACGTTCCGGCCAAAGGCCTGGCTGATTTGTTCCACAATCATCAATACACGCAGGGTTTTTCATTTTTAAATTACGGAACGCCTACAAATAACACTGAAAATGCCAAAAGCGGGCATTCAGCAAAAGATGAGTATGAGGTGGCCGACAGTTTTGAATATGCAATAGAAGGATTAAACCTGGAGGCGGAAACAAATACAACCCCTGATATCCGTTTGGAAACAAACGGCAGGTACCTCGGCAAAAGCCTGGGATTTGAACCTGACCATTTAAAACATGTTCAACATGCCGACAAAAGACCGCCGGTGTTGAATGAACTGTTTCAAAAAGCCAGTTGGTTTGTCTTGGGCGCCCAGCCGCTGTTTATGCTTTTGGGAAACCAACTGAGCAGCGAAGAACATGAATCGATATGGCAACATTATTCGGGATATGTCAAATCCAGGGGATTATATTCAGTGTTAAAAATCGGTAATCAGCCCTACGGAATCCTTCCGGCGATGAATATCAGCAACGTGTTTTTACCGGAAAACAGCGATATTCTCACAAGCAACAATCTGTTCGATAAAATGAAAGTCCTTTTTGCCCGGTTAATAAAACGATGGGTACTGATGGCAAAAGGCGATCAAGCTGCGGTTCCGCGGCTGAAAGGAAACGACACGCGCGAAGAAATTCTGAAAATACTGAGTATGCAGGAGAGTTCCGGCTCGTATCAAATCCGTGCTTTGGAGTACAATTCCTTCAAAAGCAAACTCTACAATTTTCTGACAAAAAATACGGCAACAGCGCTTTCATCTTTCAAAGGAATGGGCGGCGATTTTGACAGTGTGCAGGAAAATGTTACGTCGTTGGCCGGTTTGCTGGATTTGAACGCTCAGGAGTTTTCCGAAAAAATCGATCAATTTCTCCGTGCTCCCATCCTGAGTTTTTTGGAGGGGAATACAAATCTTATCACTTTTGAAGGTGGAAATTCCGTCGTTACAGATCATCAGGGAAACAAACAGATAAATGGAGATTCCGGCAACGACGGTTTTTCTTTTACAGAAGAGAATCTCGATAATTTCCAGGAATTTATCAATGCCCTCCGGGAACAGAAAGAGAACGAACTGGTTCAGTACAGGGGAGATTTGAGCCTGTTTACCGATCTTTTTGTTCGAAGTTATATCAATGCCTGCCAGTTGTATTTCCGCGAGATTGTTTTTGAGCCGGAAATTGTTGATTCAGCAAACAGCCAGAATTTTAAAATTACAGCCGTTGAAAAAGCAGAAGGAGCAGCGGTAACAAAAGG
>CAYWBV010000007.1:16535-24715 GCA_964455785.1 uncultured Maribellus sp. | reverse complement strand
TATTTTGGCGCGTACGGCTGGGTGGAAGACCTGGAAAAAGATACCACTCCCGTAAATCCGGAATCGCTCACCGACATTTATCGCGAAGCCGGTGGAATTTTACACACCCCCGGCGCAGCACAGACGATTGCCTCGTCGGTTTTTAAGAACTCGTTTCTGGCCCACAACCAGGAAGTAGAAAGTAATCCGTTTACGATAAACCTTACTTCGGATCGTTTGCAAAAAGGCCGGTTTTTACTGGAAGGTATCCGGCAGGGGCAGCAGTTGGAGGCGCTTTTAGGCTACCAACTGGAGCGCCATCTTCATGAAAATAACCTGCATCAGGAAATTTATTCACTTCGGGAAGCATTTCCGCTGTACGAAAACACAACCGGAAACACGACCGGCTTTGTAAATCTGAGTGTTATCGACGGTTTAAAAGCGATTAAAAACAAGGAAAACCTCCCGGAACTGGTAAAAAAGCAGGTCGAAAAACTGGAAGACACGATGGACGCCAGCCTGGACACCCTTTTTTATGAAGCGGGTTACCAGGTCACCCAGGGAAATCTGTCGCAGGCCGCCGCTGCCATCGATGCGACCAAAGGAGAAATTGAACCGCCGGTGATAGAATCGCTGAAAACGAAGATCCCGGGAACAGGAGTCAAACACAAATTAGTGATGATTTTTCAACCCAATGCAGAAAAATATACCAGTGAAAATACGCGGGCTTTTGCTGAACCCCACCTCGAAAACTGGCTGAAGGAAAACATCGGGCCAATGGATAAAATTGCCTGTGTTGTAGAACTTCGTAACATTCAGGATGATAGTTTAAAAGAAACGGTTGAAGTTACATTGGCGGATTTGAAAATTAGTTACCTCGACTTTTTGTTTTTGAGTGAAGAACCGGTTTTCGATGGAGCAAGCGAACTGGAATTGCGGATTAGGAATGCTGTGCTGGAAAAAAGCGGCAACTTGCCCGGAGAGACAAAATATGTGATAACCAGTACCAAACCGACAAACGGGAAATCGCTCGTTCAGGCGCTGGAAGTGGCACGAACAGCCAAAACATTGCTCGGGAAATGCCGCTATCTGAAATCGGAGGATGTAACGATGGAAAGTGAAACAATTCAGTATGACCGGAAAACTTTGGATGAAATAAAAGACAACCGGCTGCATCCGATTGTTGAACGACTAAAAGAAATCGCCGCTTCGGATTTGACGGAAACAAACGTTTTACGATTCTTGTCAAACCTCGATTTTGAATCCGCCAAAACCGCTTTCCTCGAAAATATTTCGCCAGATACCGCCAAACTGAAAACTGCCATTGGAACAAAAATAAAAGCTGCCGAAGGTTTGCTAACCAATTACAGTGTACAAACCAATTTCTACAAGGCTTTTGAGTTGTTGCAGCAAGTTGCCAAAACTCTTTTTGGGGAGCCTTTTATTCTTCTGCCTCCGGCGGCCGGGTCCGGTAATTTTATGGAGGTATTCAGCAGTAAAAAACAACAGTTTCTGGTTGGAGATTCAGCAGATAATGATGCAACCCAGGTTTGGGGGCAGGAACGCATTAAAAACTGGATACAGGGAGTGGCTCAAATTTATGAAAATTCAGAGCTGTTTGAAGATTGGTTGATGGTCAGTAACGTGTGGAATCAGAACATGGGATTATCAACAAATTTTAATTATTCGATTGTTCAGGGACCTACTTTGTTGCAATATCCGTGGGTCGCGCTTTCCAAACAGGAAATCGATTTTTTACTCGAAAAGCAGTTCACTTCGCAACCGGTTTATACCGATCCGAGCAGTGGTGAAACTTACCCGTTGCCGGACAGCGCTTACTACCCGGAAGGTTGCGAAAGTACAGTTCTGTATGCACCGGAAAATATGAACTTTAAAAATCCGGTTTTTGGGTTGGTCATCGAAGAATTTTCGGAACACATTCCCGATAAAAAAATGAATACCGGTTTGAGTTTTAATTTCAACATCCCAAACAACGAACCGCCGCAGGCGCTTTTACTGGCTATTCATCCCAAAGCCGGGCAGGAGAGCGATTTCTTCTGGTCGGAAGACGATCTCAGGGACATTCTTTACGACACCATGGATTTGTATAAAATACGGATGGTGGATTTGGAAGCAATTCAGGAATATGGTTATGTTTTGCCCATGACGTGGTGGTTTAACATTCCCGGAAACAAATAGAAATGCGGTATGAGTTTGTATTTCAAAATAAAACGAAACCTGTTTCCCGTTGAAGGGGGAACACTTGGTTTTGTTCCCCAGTTCCGGTTGGAAGGGCGCTCCAGGGATGGCGACAGCGACGCCGGACTGGAAATGAGAACCGCCGATCCGTTGTGGATGCTGGGCCGTCAGTGGCAGTTTGGCGAATTTAAAGGCGAAGACAACGGCTCCCCGATTGGCGCTTTTGCCAATTACAGGAAGGAGAAAATCAACTTTTATTCTTTTCTGAATTCCGAAACGAAAAAGGAAATTGGTAGTGTTCCCCTCGAAGCTCGGGTGGAGGCCGTGGAAAAATCCCCAACGAATTTGCGCGATAAGGTGCGGATCGGACAAAAAATGGAAGAACTCGTCAAAGCAAATTTCCCGGCAAACGAAGCGGAATCATTTATAAATAACCTTAGAACAGAATTTCCTTTAAAACTGGAAGGAAAACCGGATCAAAAATCACAAAACCTTTTTAATCTGATGGAAGGAAATGTGGTTGATGGCGGAAGTTTGTGGGATCAGATTCAAAAAAGTGAGTTCCCGGAGGGTGATTTTACGCCGTTGAAAACGGTAACCGACAAAATCAAAAACTGGTATCGGGATTTGTACCTGGCGGCCCAGGATGAATCTTCCTGGCAGTCCGAAAATCTGGTTCACAAGTTTAGTGTTCACGGTGAAAAAGATATCGAACTTCATGCTCCTGATTATCAAAGCGGGCATCTCGACTGGTACTCTTTTGACAGCGCAAAAATTGGTGTTAATCCAACGGAAAACACAACGGACTCGGACGTGTTTATGCCGGTGAGGGTATCTTTTGCCGCCATGCCCGACAAACGGTTGTTTTCTTTTGAAGACAGCAAGCTCGATTTATCCGGTTTGGAAGTAGATCAGTCGGACCTCGTAAAACTGATGGTCATTGATTTTTCGCTGGTTTCGGATAACGACTGGTTCACCATCCCGTTCGAAATGGAGCCGGGAGAAATTTGCTGGATCAACCGCATCACGGTAAAAGATGTATTTGGAATCACAACCGTTATCAATAATGATAAAGACACGGGCCAGTATTTAAATGCCAATCCGTTAAAAGTCTGGGATACGTTCAAAATCAGACCTTCTGATTTGTTGAGGGAAAGGGGACGAAATAATCAGGAACTGTATAAAAAAGAGGAGCAGTTTCTTTATTTGCCGCCGGTCACAACATTCCGGCAGGAATCGCGCCCGTTGGAAGAATTGCTTTTTCTCCGGGACGAATATGCCAATATGGTTTGGGCAATTGAAAAAACAGTTTGTAATGAATGGGGAAAACCGGTGAATGGGTACGACCTTCACCTGGAATTGAACGGTCCCTTTTTAAATCCTGAAAAAAAGGAAAATACAATACCTCAGTTTCGTCTGGCTTCGCAGGTGCCCACAAACTGGATTGCTTATCTCCCATTTTTTATTGAAGATAGTATTACCAACATTGAATTGCGCCGCGCAGTGATGATGCGGAATGAAGCGGATACTGAACCTACAGATATTGACCCGCTTTCTGTACTTGCCCGAAACGATCTGCTCAAAATCAGGGAGGAAGCGATTCCCCGGGCGGGAGTCAGAGTGCAACTGACCAAACAACGGGTGCGGGGAACCGATGGCAAAACGTATATCTGGCTGGGACGAAAAGTACTGGCCGGAAGAGGAGAGGGAAGCAGCGGATTAACATTTGATCAGTTGCTGTTTTGACGGATAAATAAAACAAAACCTAAGAAGCAGGATAATGGCAAAACGAGTAAATTATTTTCTCCCCTTTCTGAGGCAAGGTTTAGCCACCCTGGCCGACCACAATAAGGTACCCGGGCAGCGAATGGTTATTCCGGTGAAACTTACGGTTGCGGCGTCCGATAACACGAATAACACGACTAAAACAGGAATCGTTGAAAAGGAAATTACACTTTTGGGTCCCGGAGATGTATTGGGAATAAACGAAAATAATATCTCGCGCCTGGCGCCTTCTCCAAATACAAATAATTTCGAAGCCACGCAAACGCCATTTATCGAATTTTCGGATCCCGATTTTTTATGGCGGTTCAGCAGTCTGCAAACTGCCGATAAAACGCACTGGGTCCCGTGGTTAACGCTGATTGTATTAAAAGCGGAAAGTGGCCGGGAAGAGGGGGAGTTTGTAAAAATCCAAAATTCAAACAGGGAACTGCCCCCGCAAATTCAAATAAAAACACACGCTATTTTGCCCGATTTGAATGAATCGTGGCGCTGGGCACATGTTTATAAAACAGATATTGAAGGAATTACGTCGGAACAATTGACAAACAGCATAAAACAGTCGCCAAAAAAAGTGGTCTGCCGGTTGTTATGTCCCCGGAAATTAAAACCGCAAACCCGTTATTTTGCTTTTTTGGTTCCGGCTTTTAAAATCGGGGCGGAGGCTGCGCTGGGCATTTCCGGGGGAACCAAAGACCGAACGCTGCTCACCTGGGAAACTCCGGCAGATGGAGCAGGCAAAACAATTCCTTATTATTTTGAGTGGGAATTCAGCACCGGCACGAGCGGTGATTTCGAAAACCTTGTGCGCAAATTAAAACCCAGGGATCTTACGAATATGGGAACCCGCCCCATCGATTGCGGCAACCCGGGTTACGGAATGCTGGAGGAAAACGGGCTGGATTTGCAGATGGAAGCTGCGCTGAAATCGTTGGATACAAATTATCAGCTTTGGGGGATGGATAGCGCTGGGAACAGCCCGGATGCCGCGCGAAGCAAAGAAAAACAAAATGTTTTGGCTGAGTTGTTAAACAAAAGAGAAGAGAAAATTCAAAAAGAAAACGGCGAAGTTGAAACCAAATTACGGGTGACCCCGCCGGTTTACGGTGAATGGTATGTTTCAAGGGAAGAAGAAACCGCAAAAGTTGATCCTCAAAACAGAAATCACTGGCTGGAAGAATTAAACCTGGATTTCAGGCACAGGGCCGCAGCAGGACTGGGAGTTCAGTTTGTAAAAGAAAACCAGGAAAACCTGATGAAAGCTGCCTGGGAACAATTGAGTAAAATAAAGAAAGTAAATCAGGAGCTCAACCTGGGAAGATTTGGAAGAGAGGTCTCGGGACAAATGTTTAAGCGGCTGAATAAAATGAGCCCAAACAATGCCTTTCAAATCGTTTTGCCTGTTCAAAATAAAATTGGTTATCAACCCGAAAAAACCGTTGGCGCGTTTCTTCGAAGCAGTTCAATCACCAACAACCTGACAAATATAAAAGCAAAGAAATATTTTTTTAAAGCCGGAAGCGCGGAAGTGAAGCAGGATTTTAAACCGGTTGAAACTTCCCGGCTGGTAAGTTTGAATTATCAGGTGAACGGAATAAAAAGTTCGGCCGTTAAATTGCAAATGATGGCCGCCACGCCAACCATAATGGCTAAAACAATCAGCGTCTGGCCCGAAGGAATGGTCACAAAAACCATTTCAGCGTTGGATCCGAAAATGACCATTGAATCGAGAATCAAAAACCGGGTCAGCAGTTTCAGAGCGGTTGAAAAAAACGAAACTCCGCAAAACGAAACGGAAGATGAATTACATCCGGTAAAATGGCACCCCGAATTTCACCGGCCCATGTACCATTTTTTAAGGGCAATGTCGCAGGAATATATTTTGCCCGGACTTGAAAATGTGCCGCAAAACACGGTGGGGCTTCTGCAAACCAACCGCCGGTTTATCGAAGCTTTTATGGTCGGTTTAAATCACGAAATGGCCTCCGAGCTTCGATGGCGGGAATTTCCGACCGATTTGCGGGGGAGTTATTTCCGCAGTTTCTGGGACACCAGTATTTACTCTGTGGATGAAAACGAAAAAATTCAGTTTAGAAATACGGAGATCGGACTGAAATTACTGGAACAAATTCAGAAAAAGTACGGAGATGATTTTAATACATTTCCAAAGATAGAAGCGACATACATTATTGCCACTCCAAATGAAATTGAAAAGGAAGTTGCCGATGCCTACGAAAGTGCAATTGAAAAATGGCTGCTAACCCGCGATGAAGACAAAGATATCGACAGGCTTGTCAACTGGAAAAGAGACAACAGGTTGGGGGACAATCCTGCGCCGGGGAAACTGACCAACCGGGAAGAAGATCAAAATCAGATGGTACTGCTGATAAGAGGCGAGTTGCTTCAAAAATTCAGCAATACATTAATTTACCTGGTGAAGAAAAAAGAGGATGGTAGCCCCGGTTTGGAACAAAATGCAGAACGTAAACATCCGGTTTTTGAAGGCGCATTACCTCCTGACATCGTATTTATCGGGTTTCCGGTTACAAAAGCCGAAGCTGCTAAATACTTTGTAGTTTTTGAAGAGCGGATGGACGAAATCCGTTTTGGGTTGGACGAAACGCCCGAAGGACAAACACCCGGACCAGAAGAAAACGATTTTAGCTGGCAGCATTTTTCTACACTTCCTCCGGAAGGATATCTTGATGGAAATCAGCCGTCCATTTTTACGCAGGAATGGAACAACGCGGCTTTTATCGGCAAAGTGATGATGCAGAAACAGGTACGGGCGGCTGTTGAATTGAAGAAATTGTTACCGGATTAGCTTGAAAATGAAAAAAGATTAAACCGATGGCATTAAGTAAAACAGATATTTTATGTGGCCCGATGGTGAGGAGGGTTGCTCCGGATGAAGTTTCCGTCTGGATAGCTTTAAAAGCAGCCGCCAAAATTGAACTTACTGTCTGGAACGGCACGATTAGTTTCAACAACGAAGGGGAAATCGACGAAACGCCCATTGACAAAGTATCGCAGGATACGGTTCAAATTGGCAAATTTCTTCACATGGCCGTCGTGCGCCTTTCCTTGTCAGACGATAAACAACTGCAATGGGGACAGCTTTATTCATACAACCTTAAATTTACTACCGCAGATAATGATTCAAAAGATTTTAAATCGTTGAATTTACTTAGTAATTCAGATAACAACGGAAATACAACCCTCAGTTACCAGGTGGATCAATTGCCCGGTTTTGCGTTGCCTGCAGACAACATCGAAAACCTGAAAATCATACACGGTTCCTGCCGGAACAACGACAACCTGTTTGAAGATGCATTGTCGTTTGTTGACGATATTATTAGAGAAAACCTGGCCGACCCGCTCAAACGCCCGCAACAACTGTTTCTGTCGGGCGACCAGATTTATGCGGATTCAGTTGTAGGAACGCTGTTGTATTTTCTGACAGAATTGGGAAACCAACTTCTCGACAGCAAAGAAACGTTGCCAACCAACGGCGAAGAACCGGGAACCGTGGAAAGGTGGCCTGCCGATAAAAGTCATTTCCCGACTTTTATCCGCCGCCGGTTGATTGATTCCGAAGCTCGGTTCACTTCGGGAGACACGGCCAATCATCTAATTTCCTTTGGCGAATTTGCCGCGATGTATTTATCGGTTTGGTCCGAAACTTCGTGGCCGGACGATACTGATAACATGAAAAATTTTGAAGGGGCATTTGACGAAATAGAGGCTACACCGGAAAATTTCAGGGCGATTTTCAGAAGGAACTTATTCGACGAAAGATCAGGAGCAAAAGAGTTGTTTGACGATGCCACTATAAAAAGCTGCCTCGATTTTCTGTTCGGTATCCAGGATAAGGAAATTCGCAGGACCCTGCTTTCCGGTAAAGGAACCGAAGATCAAAAAAATCAGGCAAAAAGTGCTTTGATAAACTTTCTCAGCAGTGCGGCGTCGCCGGAAGAAAAGCAAAAGACAGCAGAATTTATCGATTACCTCAAAGATTGGATAGGAGCCTTCTATCCGGAAAGAACCGCGGAAAATGAACCAGCGCCCGATAAAAACAAGGACAAACTTAAAATTCTGAAACAAACACTGCCCAAAGTGAGAAGAGCGCTGGCCAATATTTCCACGTTTATGATTTTTGACGACCATGAAATTACCGACGACTGGAACCTGAACCCGTCGTGGCGCGACCGCGTGTTTAC
>CAYWBV010000007.1:13701-16435 GCA_964455785.1 uncultured Maribellus sp. | reverse complement strand
GAATGGTTGTTGCAAAACATGGAAAATAAGGATGAATTTCTGATTCGAAAGTATAAGAAGAATGTTGAGGGTGATGCTGAAATTCTGATGGTTTTGGGAAATCCGCACGCACACCTGCTAAAGCAGATTTCCCGTTTGTTTACGGAAGAGAATATTGATGTTCCGGCAACAGAAGATCACATCGACTTTTTATTCGGGCTCGATTTTCAGCACAGGGTGCAGGGACCGGCCGGTGGCAGGCAGCAATTAGCCGATAACCGGAGTCCGCTGATAAAATGGCATTACTCGTATGAAGGCGCCAAACACAAAGTTTTGGTCATCGATAACCGCACCCGGCGATCGTTTGTGGAGTTTAACGGGGCGCCCGGGAATTTAGACTTTAACGGGATGAAAGACCTGATTCCTGAAAATCCTTCACCAACAGACGATGAGGTGTTATTTGTTGTGGCGCCGCTGCCGGTACTTGGCCCGTCAGTATTGGACGAATTGGTGGCTCCCCTGGCATACAAGGCGTTCGACCTAAAAGAATATTTTGGTGGAGGGGAAGCTGCAAAATCAGGAATGAAAGGAACCAATCCCGATGCCATCGAAGCCTGGACCTTTGATCCGGAATCGCAGGAGGAGTTGCTGAAACGATTGTCGCCCTTCAAAAAAATTATCTTTCTTTCAGGGGATGTTCACTATTCTTCGAGCCAGCGGTTGTGTTACTGGACAAAGGGAAATCCAAAAGCAACAGCCTGTTTTGCCCAGTTAACAGCCAGCGGTTTCCGGAACATTATGCCCAGTTACATTCAAAAGGCCAGCCAGCATTTTCTTACCGCTCAAAAAATAATCCGGCAAAATTTAAGGGCGGAACGGCTGGGGTGGTTTAATCATAAAATTAATCCGGATCCGTTAACTTTTCCCGATGAATCAAAAGTGTCTTTTCTCAACGACAAACTCAAAAAAAGTCCTGTTATTATCCCGGTCAATGGCTGGCCAGACGGAACAAAATTTGGCCGCGATCCGGATTGGGCGTGGCGCATAGAAAATATACTTGACCACCGGAAAGAAGACGAGCGGCCTTTAGCAACACGGATGGATCCGCTGGAAGAAACGGACGATGTGATGAAAAACCTGCAAAAAATTGCCAGCCGCCATATTACGCAGGCCAAAAAGGTAAATTACACCCGCCAGATTCTGTTCAAATCAAACCTGGGATTGGTTTCTTTTGAAAAGCCCGGGGATGGAGCACTTCAGGTAGTTCATTCTTTGTATGCCGCACCCCTCGATGGAACACCGGGCACGCTGCAAAAGCATGAAATTTATACGCTGCATAAAATTCCTTTGGAAGCGTCCGAGAAGGAAAAAGCGCCTGCACTTTCTAACCATAAAAGCTGAAGCAAATGGACAATGAACCTGGTTTTTTACAGTCTGCTATCGGAAAAATAGGTGAGTTTTTTCTGTGGTTAAAAGAAAAGATGCAGGATGAACAAGTCCGGCGGAATACTTTGCTGGATTTAGGTTTGAATCCGGACAAAGAGGTGGAACTGCAAATCCCCGACGAATCCATCAGCAATATCGATCAATACCGTAAATCGGTTAATCCCGACGATGTTGCGTTTCAAAGCGCGGTAAACGATGTGAAAATATTATACTCGGCCACCAAAGAATTTATTAAGGCGATTCTTGACAATCCGACCGAAAATCCGCAGGACATACACCGGCTGCTCTGGCAGTTTTTTGAAGTAATGGGTACCAATTATGTCAGGCTTCGTTATCCCGGTTTTTACTGGACCGCACAATTATTTGGCTTTTTGGTCGAGTCCGGAGTTACCGGTCAGGACGCTGTAAAAGGCCAGGGAAATCCTGATGTCACTTACAGCGTTGTAACAAAAGGGCCGGTTTTTCTGATTGAAAATCTGTGGGAGCTAATCACGCATCCCATCGCCTATGTAAAAAGTTTTCCTGAAAAAATCGGAAAAGTGTACGGCAGCATCAGTGACCTGGATACCATGGAAGACGCTGAAAACTGGTCGGAACTGATGATCGTCCTGGCCGGATTTTTCAACATCATGGAAAAACATTTACCGGAAAGCCGGTATCTTTACGGGTGGGACGTTCCACCTAAAATATGGACAGACGACCGTTTCGATGAATTAAAAAATTCGTTTCACGGAGATCGGTTGCTGAAAAAAATCCGTGAAGAATTGAAAGAAGAATTCCCAATCGATACTGACAAAACGAAGGCCTGGGAAAAAATTGTTGCTACGGTTGCCAAAACATCTCCTTCGGAAACCGAAAAAAAGATCATCGAACTCTTTAACCTCACTGTTGAACAATGGAAAAGGGGAAACTGGTCGGATTTGGTTTCGGAAAGGGCGTTTTCGTTTGACCTTAAATTACCGGAAGATAAAGACAGTACCATCGAAAAACGTTTGGGCGGAACCCTGTTTTTTGTTTCCGATGAGGAAATATCGGAACACTTCAACAAAGATGCTGGTATAAAACAGGAATCGCTGGGCGGACTTTTTATTTCCCTGAACGGGGAAGTAACCTACACTCATCAGATAAATGATAACTGGGAGTTCAAAATAAAAACAACTTCAGGCGATGCGTTGGATGTATATCTCAGCAGGCTTCCGGATGCGAATGTTTTAGGTAATATGAGGCTTGATCTGGGGCTTAAAAGAAAAGCCGATCCGGAAACAGGGGCTTCTTACAATCTTCCCAATGAAACAGGTACCCGTTTGGC
>CAYWBV010000007.1:9182-13601 GCA_964455785.1 uncultured Maribellus sp. | reverse complement strand
ATCCGGAAACAGGGGCTTCTTACAATCTTCCCAATGAAACAGGTACCCGTTTGGCTGTCGGTGAAATTCAAATCACAGGGTTTTTAAGTAAGGATGATGGCGGTTTTGAGATTGGACTGAAAGATAATGCGGTGGTTATCTCGGGCGGTGAAGGCGACGGTTTTATGAATGAGATACTTCCGTCGGGCGATGTGCCGCTAAAATTTTCTGTTGCGGCTGGCTTTACAAGAAAGAAGGGTTTTTATGTGGACCACAACATTGATATGCTCAAGGATTTTCTGGGTTCTGAAACCGATGATCAGAAGAAAACCAAATCCGCTTCATTAATGGCCGCTTCTTCAGCCCCCGCAACCGAACCGTTAGAAAACAAAAATACGAACCTGGAAAAACAACCATACCAGTTATTGATTCCAATTCATAAAGATTTGGATTTCCTCTATTTCGACAGTGTGAAATGGGATTACGGGCCAATTACAAAAGACGGCGCTTTGGGAGCTTACCTGAAAGTGTTGTCAACTTTTTCTTCCAAACTGGGGCCGGTTATGGTGAAGGTGGAAAATACAGGACTGGGAATAGAAGTCTCGACACCAACCCAGGAGGGAGATTTGGAGACTTCCGGTTTTTCATTCGGATTTGAACCTCCCAAAGGAGTGGCCATTCGTATCGATAATGAACTTATTTCCGGCGGCGGTTTCCTGGAACTGGATTACGAAAACCATCGTTATGCCGGGGTGCTGGCTTTCAAACTGGCGCTTGAAAAACGGAACATCGGATTGGTAGCCGTGGGCCTGATCAACACCCGTTTGCCCAACGGCGAAAAAGGCTTCTCGATGTTAATCAGCATCGGCGTATTTTTTTCACCGGCAATTCCTTTGTCTTTTGGTTTTACGCTTAATGCGGTGGGCGGACTGGTTGGTATCCACCGGACCATGAAAGTGGATATTTTGCGGGAACGCATCCAAACCGGGGCGGTAAAATCGATTATGTTCCCGGAAAATATAATCGAGAATGCCTCCAAAATTATCAGTGATTTAAGGGCTGTTTTCCCGCCGCAGAAAAAACATTACGTAGTGGCGCCTTTTTTCAAAATCGGTTACAGCACACCCACAATACTGGAGGTAGATATTGGAATTTTAATAGAGTTTCCTTTTAAGGGAAGGCTTATTTTGCTCGGGAGCCTGGGAGTATATCTGCCGAACAAGGATGCGGAAAAACGCCTGGGAGAAATTCATGTGGATATTTTTGGGGACTTTAATTTTGCCGCATCGTATATCCTCATCGAAGGCAGGTTACGGGATTCTAATTTAGTTGAAGTTTCACTTACCGGTGGTTTTGCTTTTATATTGGATTGGGGCAGCAACCCGCAATTTCTGCTGTCGGTGGGAGGCTATCACCCGCGGTATAAAAAACCGGCCCGGTTTCCCGAAATTCCCCGTGTAACTGCGCTGATTAAAAAAGGAGAGGACATTCGTTTGTCCTGCGAATTTTACCAGGCCATCACTTCCAACTCTTTTCAAATCGGGTTTAGCGCCGAGTTGGTGGTTAAAAAAGGAAATGTCAGGGCGTATGGATTTTTGGGATTTAACGCATTATTACTATTTGATCCTTTCTATTTTGAAACGGATATCCGGATCAGTGTGGAAGTCTCCTATAGGGGCCGGTCGTTCTTCGGAATCGACATGGAATTTAAACTCAGCGGGCCCGAACCCTGGCGGGCGCAGGGATATGCAAAAATCAGCGTTTTGTTCTTCTCCCTGAAAATTAAATTCAATATCACCTGGGGAGAAAAACAAAAAGTTGTTCCGGTGTTTATCAAGCCTGATGTTTTATTAGAGAAACTACAACTTCAGTTGCAGCAGTCCGGTAACTGGTCGGCGAAAATACCGGACGGGTACACCGGCGCAGAAACGTTGCGGCGCCTCGAAGAAGCTGAAAAGCAGGAGCTGATATTGATCCATCCGTCCGGTTATCTCGAACTTCGCCAAAACCTGGTTCCCTTGAACAAAACCATCGAAAAATTAGGGAACAGCTTTATGGAGGAGCAGACAAGTTATCAGATAGCAGATTATACATTTGGAGCGGGACAACCCATTAACCCCAAAGCTCAGAAACCGATACTGGATTATTTTTCGCGCGGACAGTTTGAAAACTTGCCGGACAGCGAAAAGTTATCGACGCCCGATTTTGACCTGATGTCGGCAGGAATTGAAGTTGCGCCCGACCAGGTTTTTGATTTTTCACCGGATATCCGGTTTACAGCCAACGATTTTGAAGATATTATTCTGGGTGAGACCGAAAGTTCAAAGACCAAAAGTACCAACACCTGGCAGGGAGAAAGAACAATGAACCTTCGCGGAAGCAAAAAAACAATCGATACTGCCCGCCCGGAAGAACTGTTTGGCGTGGTGGAAGATGTTCCGGTTCAAAAAGATAAAGCATACAAAATATTGTCAAAAGAAGCGCTTGAATCTCCAGAACAACTGAAGGAACAATATTTTTACAGTTATTCCGGGGCAAAAGATTATTTGAAGAAAAACTGGCCGGAGGATCAACAAAGGAAATGGCAAATTTTGCAGGCTGAAGTTGGAGAAAATGAGGAAGTTGTAGTGGGGTGAAAATTTTAAGATGATAATTTGTTCTTTGATGAATTTAGTGATCCTTCGTGTTTTTGTGTTTTAGTGGCATGTAATTATTGCCACAAAGGCTCAAAAACACAAAATTTCACAAAGAGGATATTTTAAGAGATATAAACAAAACGATTATTTCTACTTTGACAAATTGGTCTGGAACCGGATTTTTCTTCTTTTTTACCCCACCCCCAGAGGGTGAAAGAAGAAAAATCCACCTGTTCCCTTTAGGGATTCAGGGTAAAAACAAGTGGATTTTTCGAAAGTGTCAAAGTAGAATTATAAACAACTTGAAAATGAACTTTAAAAAGGATGACAATGATAAACTTTGAAGAATTAAAAATAAAGGACAGCGAACTGTTGGGCAAAGAACAATGGAATGGTTTACTGGATGATACCCGGAGGTATTTCGAGGGAAACGTCGGCCTGGGAGTGGATGCCCCAATCGCTAAATTATCGCTGGGCCCCTCGTTAAGTAAAATAAAGCTGGCATTGTATCAAAATGAAGAAGGAACTTCCTACTACGGAATGGGAGTTACGGCGGGTCATTTTTATTTGAATATCGGCAACCCGCAGGCAAAGTATGCTTTTTTGGACCGGGCGGGTGAAGGCGCCCTGGAGATTTTTACCATTCTTGGGAATGGAAATGTGGGTATTGGAACTCCGTCTCCCTCCGCGAAATTGTTTGTTAACGGTCCCCTCACCTGTGGCGATTTAAAAGCCGGCGTTGCCCAATTCACCCGTGTGAAATCAATCATGGGGGAATTTACGACAGTTTCTGCCCAGGCTGTAACGGTTGGCGGAAATTTAAGCGCAAACAGGGTGGATACCGCGGGAGTCCGAACAACAACATTACATGCCACAAGCCTCAGAAATATCGGCGACCAGAAAAATGTTCAGTACAACGCATCGACCGGAGAAATCGGTTACGACAATTCAACCCGACGGGACAAACGCGATATCACCCCGCTAAAGGATGATTTCAGCAAAATTATGCAACTGCAACCGCGCAAATACACACGCCCCGAAAACCGGGAGAACTGGGAAATCGGGTACATTGCGGAGGAAGCCAAATCTTTGGGGCTTGAACATTTGGTTTTTTATGATGAAGAAAATAAACCTGACGGGATAAACTACCGGAAACTCTGCCTTTATCTTGTGGAAATTGTCAGGGAACACGAACGGATACTCAACCCCGGTTCGCCTTATCTTGAAAAATATGTGGAAAAAGATTAGCCGGTTTAAAAAAACGAAGTTGTCATGTTCAATTCCCTTTTAATTCCCTCCCGATTACTCGGGACAAGCTCTTCGCCAAAGCCTGTCCCGGCTTGTCGGGAGGGGACGCGCCCTGGAACAACCCCGGAAGCTGAACGGAGTGAGTCCTCCTTTTAAAAGGAGGTGTCCCGTCTGAGACGGGACGGAGGATTAAATTAATGTTCAACTTTTGACAACTTCAAAATAAAAAACACTTCAGCTTTTCGCTTTCAGAATACCTGTATAAAAAAGGTCGTAACCCTTCAGTAAAAAGGATATAACCTTTTAGTGAAAAGGACGTGACCTTTTAGTAAAACGATCACTATCTTTTTATGAAACGATCACTATCTTTTTTGAAAAGCCCGCCGGCATTTTACTTTTCCTTTTATGCCGGTCGGCGCATTACCCGCAAAAGCCAGATTTTCCTGTTTCTGTCGTTTCATTTTTTACGGCGGGAGAGATAACTTTTCGCTTTAAAACCCCGGCCTTTTGTTTTACCATTTGTAGGTAAACGAAACCGAAGGGATGACTGGGAACA
>CAYWBV010000007.1:0-9082 GCA_964455785.1 uncultured Maribellus sp. | reverse complement strand
GGCCTTTTGTTTTACCATTTGTAGGTAAACGAAACCGAAGGGATGACTGGGAACAGGGTTATCTGTTTCATCTGGTCGCCTTTTTTGTAATAGTACCACGGATTTAACCGGTTATAAACGTTGTAAACCGAAAAATTCCAGACAATGGTTTTGTCTGCGCTTTGCCTTTCAATGCGGTACGAGAGGTTCAGGTGATGAAAATCGGGCATCTGGTAGTTGTTCACCGCGTTAATCAGGCTCCGGCTTGCAAACCAGTCGGCCCGATAACGCGAGCCTTCCATCAGCGGAAGCGGGATTCCCTGGTATTCCTGTTCGGCAAGTGTTATGTATTTCCCGGAAGCAAAATTGAAGGTGGCCGAAAAATCTTTCCTGATGCTCATCTCCTTTTTTGCTTTTTCTCCAAGGAACCAGTTGATGTTTATATTTAACTGGTGGCGGCGGTCGTAAGTATAGGGAAATGTTTTTCCAAAATTTATCTCCCCGAATTGCCGTGTACTTTTCGATAAGGTGTAGGCTACCCAGCCGGTAAAAACACCGGTGGTTTTTTCGGCCATCAGTTCCAGCCCGTACGATTCTCCGGCGCCGGTTGCCACATGTTCCTCCCAACTTTCGCCGCGTTCTTTCAGCGCAAGGGTTCCGTCTTTGTATTGGATAACATCATTTAAAAGGGTATAAAAGGTTTCTGCTGAAAACTGGTAACCGCTTTTCGGGATCCAGAAAATTCCGGCCGAGAACAGGTCGGATGTGCCGGGTTTGATTTTGTCGGTTGAAGAAACCCAAAGTTCGGTAGGTATTCCCAGCGTAGTATTTTGCAACTGGTGAAGGTATTGTTTCATCCGCGAATACGAGACTTTTCCCGATACCTGTTCCGAAAAAAGATAGCGCACCGAAGCCCGCGGCCTCAAACTCAGGTAACCTTTATTTTGTGTTGACATATTTCCCCCACGCAACCCAAAATATCCGGTTATATTTTCTGAAATATTGATTTCGGCTTCGGCATAAATTTCTGAAATGATGTTCCGGGTAAAAACATCTTTGTTCAGTTCGAACGATGACGAGTCGGATCGGTACGAAATAATTTCGGGGCTGAATTTTTGCGCCGACAACTGGTAACCAAACTTAAACTTTACAGGTAAGGCCGGGAGCCAGTCGAAATCGCCTTTTTGCGACCAGTCGTTTAAGTTGTTGTACCCTTTGTAAAGTTCATCGTCTTTTTTATCGAATTTGTTCAGGTATTCCTGCCTGAACCGGCTGTTGTAAACCGAGAAATTGGCAAACAGTGTGGGCGAGAAAATATGGTTCCAGCGAACCACACTTGTCAGATTCTGCCAATTGTAACTAAACTTTGTATAGTCGCTGAAACTTTCGCTTTCGTCTTCCATCACATAAGCGTCGCGGCCGGTATAAAAACTGAGATAAACGCGGTTGTTGGCGTTGATTATCCAGTTGGTTTTGGCGTTGATGTCCCAAAAACCATAAGTAAGTACCTGGCTGTCTTCATTCTGGCTTTCCAACCGCTGGGCTGCCAGTAAAAGGAGGTTCGCCCAGGTTGTACGTCCAGAAACCATAAACGAAACCTTGTCTTTTACAATCGGCCCTTCAAGGGTGTAACGCCCTGCAATGGGGCTGACAGAAAAAGTTCCCGTTCGTTTTTTCAGGTTTCCCTCTTTCATACTTACATCGAGAACAGAACTCAGCCTTCCGCCGAATTGTGCGGGCAGACTTCCTTTGTAAAGCCGTGTTTCGCTGATGGCGTCGTTGTTAAAGGCCGACATAAAACCCCACAAATGGTTTACGTTGTACACCGGCACGCCATCCAACTGGATAAGCGTTTGATCAGGACTTCCGCCGCGCACGCTAAAACCGGTGGAACCTTCGGTGGCCGATGAAACCCCTGGCAGTAATTGTATGGCTTTCAGCAAATCGGGTTCGCCCAATACAGCCGGAATTTTTTCTACCTCTTTTGCATTCAGCCGGTGCATTCCAAAAGCAGGCGACAACAAAAAATTTTCGCCCGGGGTGGCGGTTACTTCTATTTCCCCGAGACTATTATTGGTTTCAAGCTGGATGTTTAAAACAGTGTCTTTTGAAAGGGTCAGGGTTAAAACAACCGGTTTGTAACCCACAAACCTGAAAATTGCCTGTACCTGTTTTTGCGGAAGGGTGAGGCTAAAAAAACCAAAATGGTTACAGGCAGTTCCCTGGTTTAATTCCGGAACAAAAACTGTAGCGCCGGAAAGCCGTTCGCCGGTGGCCGCGTCGGAAACATACCCGCTGATGGTTGCCTTTTCCTGCGAAAACAGCGGGGCTGAGAACAAAAGTAAACTCATCAGAAAGAGTATCTTTTGATTGCCGGTACTCATGGATTGGTAGTTTTTGTAAACACTTTTGAAACGCTGTTAAAAGAACCGAAAATCCCGGTGCCGCCGTTGATGTTGGAGTACATCGGGAAAGGCGAGTAAATGATGGGGTTTTCTTCGGCATACAAATCCATATCCTGTAAAAGAAGGCTCGATTTCATATACCTGTCCAAATGGTAATCGGTTGAGAGTAGAAAAATTTTTTTAGGATAACTAATACATTGAGGGGAAAATACTATCCCGGCAACATCGTTGAGAATTTCCTTGTTTGTGAAACGCAGATAATAGTCATATTCGAAATGAAAGTCTCCGTTTTGAGAAATTCGCTGGTTAAAATCGTCGGCATATTCAAAATTAGAATACAAAACGCAGGCAATGTTTATAACAGGATTTTCCGAAGGACCTTCGTTTCCGGTTGCCGAAATCCAGTAATAATTGTCTTCATCTTCCGAATCGTTTAAAGAAATCTGAAAGGGATCCAGGTAATTTCCGGGAATCGCCTTCCCGATGGTTGCATCGATGGAGTTTGGCACGGTAGTCTCGGCCCAAATGGTTTTTCCATCCGCTTTTGCTTCCACTTTATAAGTCTGACCCGGTGTTACCGAAAACGGTAAAATGTAGGCGCTGCTGTCGCTCCAGTCAAACCGGCCGATTTCTTCCCCGCCTTCAAAAAGCCGGATATCTGCATTTTTTATGGCCTCGAATGTTGTTGTTGCCGCAATTGCGCGTGTATAACTCAGATACACTGAGATGGTGTCTTTTCCTGTTTCGAGGATACCATTCAAAACCATTTCACGGGCCTTCTCGCTTTCTTCAAGGGTCACATCGCGGATGCATCCCAAAAAAACAATAAGAAACAGCCATAGTAAGAACCCGTATTTTTTGATAACCGTCATAATTTTAAAACCTTACAACAGGGAAAGTTATTACCTGATTTTATACAACGGAACCTGTACTTTTAATTGCAGGTAGTTATTCCGATGGTTAAGGCCGAAAGGGTTGGAATACTCAAAAAACGAAAGCTGGTAATTTAATCCATAGGAATATTCCAGCACAACATCTGCAAAATTAAAATCGACTCCGACGCCAAGTTTTGTATTATAATTGGTTTTATTTACATTCCGGTTTTCGATAAATACCGGATCCCATGATTTTGAATAATAAATCACGGATACTAAATCCACATTGTTATTTATTGGTTTTGCCACTTCAAAACCCGGATAAACAAATATCTTTTTGTTCAGGTAAAACTTAATCCCTGCCGAGACGGACAGATAATTAAACGAGGTGTTTGAAAAAATATCGGAAGCAGGTTGTACCCCGGAACCGTTCGTTGGTTCAAAATTATCTTTTTCAAGAAAAATATCGCTTGAAAAGGAACTGTAGTTTAACTCCAAAACCGGATGAATTTTGGGATTCCAGTAGTTTTCCAGGAATAATCCTGCCGACCAGCCAAAACCATTGTCCATCGTGTTGTTTCTGCTTGAGCTAAAAAATTTTGCTTCAGGATAAAAACGTGCCGCACCGCCGGTAAAACCAATTTCGGTGGTACGCTGGGCATGTGTTTTATTTGTAAAGGAAAAGAAAACGACAATCAGAAACGGGTAAATGATTTTTTTCATTTTTATGGCATTTTGAGTTGATTAAGATTTTTACAGTTCAGGTATAACGAAAAGGGTTACCTGAAATACAAGCCGAAAATAAACAATATTTGATACATAGTTTTTCAAAATTTTACTGAATATTTTATACTTGGAATAAAAGGGAACCCACTTTGCTGATATAACACAATTGGATTGTTTGAATCCTTGTCTTTATAATCAAAATAATAAAAAACGGCATTTTGTCGGTTGTAGGCATTATAAATACCTATTGTCCAGGTTCGTTCCAGGGTTTGCCCTTTTTTCCCTGTTTTATTTTTTCTGAAATTGACCCCCAGGTCAAGCCGGTGATAATCGTGCATACGCAGCCAGTTTTTCCCCGGATAGAGATAGGCATCAGAATAACCGATATCAAAAAGCTCGCTGTTGGGTGAATCGATACTGCCACTCACGGGTTGAGCAGCCTGATAAACACCATTATGAAGCGTTATCGGGTAGCCCGTGCCATAGATCCAAGTAGCTGAAAAGTCCACATTTTCTGAGATTCTATGATTAAGAACAATCGAAAAATCATGTCTCCGGTCGTACTTAAATGGATATGCCTTCCCATCGTCAATGTTTTCAAACGTCCTCTCCGATTTAGAAAAAGTATAACTCATCCAGCCTGTTGTATTTCCCTGAATTTTCTGAATGAATAACTCGATACCTTTGGATAAACCGATTCCATTACGTTCCACATTTTCTTCCCACGAACGGGTATTAACCAACGGAACCCCTCCTTTTACTTCAATAAGCTGCTTCATGTCTTTTTTATAAAGTTCGAGGCTTATTTCAAATTCTCCGTTTTTTACAGATTTCGAATAACCAACCGAATATTGTGTGGAATGTCCGGGTGGAATTTCCGGAGTTGAAGGCAACCAGATATCGGTTGGGAAAGTGCTGCCCGAATAAGTAAGCATGTGTACTGGTTGCATCATTTCTGTATATCCTAGTTTTATTGCCCCCGGTTTTCCAAGATTGATTATGGAGAGGAAACGTGGTTCGGCCGAAAAATAGTTTTTCCCGTCAACCCTGAGATTAACCAAACGGGCGCCAATATTCATTGTAAACCAACGTGCAGGTGAAATTTCATTCTCAAAATAAACAAAAGTGTTTAAGGCCCGCGTACGATTTTGGTTGCCGATAATTGTATCTGTATTTTCCGTACTATCAGAATTCTTATAATTGACCTGCCCCGGTAAGAACCAGTTATTCGAGATTCCCCCACCAAACCTAAAGTTGAGATACTCCGACAAATACCAGTTATAGTCAGCTTTTACCCCCAGGTCATGCACTCCTGTGGAATAAAGATTACTGCCTTTAGCGCCTTCGGTTTTATAAAAAAGATTGTTTTTATAGCGGTATCGCGTATAAAACAATGTGATGTCGCTATTGAGTTTTGCATTGTAAATGTGGTTCCAACGCAGGGTAGAGAGTATATTTCCCCAAATGTATTTGGCATTGCTTCTTGTCTTGTCTTCACTGATTCTAAAAAAATAACCCAGTCGATCGTCCCCACCATAGAAACTCAAATACAACCGGTTAAGAGAATCAGCTTCGTGGCTTATTTTTCCAAAAATGTCATAAAAATTATAACCCATCGAAGCATGTTGGAATGCAACTTTGGTAATTGGGCGCAAAAGTAAATCTGCCCAAACCCGTCGTGCCGATACAATAAATGAAGTTTTATCAGTTTTGAGAGGCCCTTCCAAAGTAATATCACCCGAAATCAGTCCCAAACCCCAACTGCCATGAAGTTCCTTTTTGTTCCCTTCTTTCATTCGTAAATCGATAACAGATGAAAGCCTTCCGCCAAACCGTGCCGGGAAGCCGCCTTTGTAAAGTTTTATGTTTTTCAGAATATCAGGGTGGAAAACAGAGACAAAGCCGCCGAGGTGGTTTACGTAATAAAGCGGTGTTCCATCGAGCATAAACAGGTTTTGATCAGGACTTCCCCCACGCACATAAAGCCCGCTGCGGCCGTCGCTACCGCCCTGTACGCCGGGCAAAAGTTGCATTGCTTTTAGTACATCGGGTTCTCCAAACATGGGCATAGTTTTAACCTGTTGAACAGGCAATTCTACCGCGCCCAGTTCAACGCGTTCCTCAATTGGTCTTTGGGCTGTGACAGTGACTTCATCAATGTCAACTCCCGGTTCAAGAAGAATATCATAACGCAGGTTCCGGGTTACTTCTATATCTTTTCGAAATGGCTTGTACCCCACGTAACTCACTTTCAAAGTAATTTTTTTTGCTCCTTCAAACTGTATGCTGAAAAAACCGTAGGCATCGGAAATTGTTCCCTGACCGTCATCGCCGGAAATATTTGCGCCAATTAACGGTTCGCCGGAAATTTTATCTTTTACCAGGCCGCTTATGGTAACTTTTGGTTGCGAAAAACCTGTTGACACAAAAACAATAAACCAAAGTGTAAATGATGTTTTTAACATTATTCGAAGGTTATAGTTGAATCAGGATAAATCTTGAACAATTGTGATGAATAGCCGGCGAATATGCCGTACCCGTTTTCAATATTGGAATAAAGAGGCTGAGGTTCATATACTTCCCAAAAATCATGTTCTTTGGTATAATCGTGGATAATCCACGATTTTAGATATTGAAATGCTTCAGGAGAAAACTGAAAAAAACGAACCCAAAAATTGATTTCTTCCTCCTTCTCAAAATTGAAACGGATAGTTTCGTAATAACTGGTAAACAAATTATCTTTAAAAAACAGGATTTCATGGGCATCAAAACTTTCCAGCCCTTCATTTTTTATTGCCGGATCATTACTGTTGAGATATCCCAATCTGTATTCAGATATTTCTTCGAATACACCATCCTGATAATCTGTATAACTTCTTCCCATATAATTATATACAACTGCAACAGCCATATAGTCGTTAACCGTTTTATCTTCAAATATATTTGTACTGATGTTATGGACGGGTATCCTTGCCTCTTCTCCGGTACCGGTTACAGGTTCGGTTCGGTAACCTGATTCGGTTTTTATCGAAATTACGCTCGTTGATGTAACGGGAATCCGGTTTTTAGCAGAAATGAAAATATGTCCGGGTATATCTACTGTGAGGTTATATTCAATACCTCTTTCAGGAACCAAACTTTCATTTCGATAAATCCCTTTCCCTATATGCGGCAGTACTACTGGTGACGTGCCCTGTTGAGTTATTGAAACCGTTGCATTTTCTATATAATAGTTATTTGTATCCGCTTGTTCTTTTGGAAAACTTAATTTGACAACAAACGGAATTGTATCACTAAATAAACAATTTACAACCGGCTTAATATCTGTTTCCGGTAACTCAATTTCGATGATTTTAGTGCATGAGGCAAAAAGGACCAAACAAACAAAAAGGATTGATAAAGATTTATTCATATTCTAAAAAGTTCTAAAATATATTTTGTATAAATCATTCATTATATAGTTATATTGGAAGTAATTTTTATCTTAAAGGTTTACCCCAATTCCTATCATAATTCTGTCGCTGTTAATAATCCCTGCATTCAGGTTTATATAGAAAGTACTGTTTAAATTGTAAGTAGCATTAATCTTATAGTAATTTGCCCATGTTTGCCTGTCTTTCTTGTCCGAGTAAGTTATATGTATCGATTCTTTTTGGAAGTCGTAAGCGATATAAGCATTCAGGAACAGATCGAATTTTGCCCATTTGCTTTCATCATAATTTTTCCAAAATGATAATGGAGAAAAAGCAACCCGCAACCCGGTTAAATGCTGGTTACTTATGGTTTTACCACCTTCGTATTGGTAAGTATCATGGTAGTAATCATAAAATACCCCCAAAGACGCCCATTTATCAACGCGGCAATTAACACTTAGTTCATTGTTAAATATGGGGAAAAAACCACCCTGCCACGAAGTTATCATGGCTGATTCTTCAATTGAAACTCTCTTTGCTTTTGACGCAGGTATGGTTTGTCCGTTTGATAGATCAACTATTAATATTAATAGCGCAAAAAATAAAAATATTCTCTTCATATTCAGTAATTAAATTGGTAAAAAAGAAGGCAGGGAAATCCCTACCTTCAAATCTCATTTACAATGGGCAACCACCAGCTTCACAGTCTTCAATAAATGAAACTGTTTCATATTGTCCAGAATATTGTGGAGCTAACCAATTACTATATACCTCCCATTTAAAAGTAGAATGAACATTATAACAGTTAACTCTTTTTGTTCCATAAAAAGGTCTCCAGGCAACCTCGTCTTGAGAAGCGTTGGTAATTTTGTAGTGGCTCCAGTCACCCCTCCTGATATTTTCATTGTTCCTGTCGTAGCAATAATCAATTTCCTGAGATATTTTTATTGTAAATAGTTGACCATTTACTACTGTCCCTTCATGCTTAAAGCTCTCTGTTTTAATTTTTGAGATTATTGATTTAAACAGGGCAGTAGTTTGAAAACAAAGTTTTGCACTTACCTCAGCCTTATATGCATATGCAGCGTTTGGTACAGGAGGAGGATATGTAGCTGATTGAATTACCCAATCTTTTTTGTGATCGTGATTCCCAGTACAGCCAGCTTTTAGTCTTGGTTCTGAATCTTTTCCACTTAATATTGCAAATGCTTCATCATCCCAGGAAAAAGAAAAATCGTACGATGCTGCATTTTTTAGATTACATTCTTTATCGTTTTCGAGTTCAAAAGCAAGAGTTGTTTTATTATCGGGATTTTCTCTGAACAAATAACTGCCAACCACAATTTCCATTTCAGGATTTAATAAAGTTTGGTACAGTTCATCAACAAATACCGATTTCTTTACCTCATTATCTTCAAAAACTTTTCGATAACTGTCAAATCCAATGTACGTTTCAAACGCGGGAAAATTCTTGTCGCCCAGTTGTGCCAAAAAATTGATGCACTTTTGAAACTCTCTTTCATTTTCAAAAACCAAACAATTTTTTTCAACGGAAAAAATAATAGTATCCAACCCTGCAAACAAGGGATCGGTTATTGCTACCTGCAATTGTCCGCCAACTAAGGCCTCTTCATCTTTCTGGCAACCATTAAAAATGGTTAACACTGTTGCTACCATAGCAAAA
>CAYWBV010000006.1:6167-37174 GCA_964455785.1 uncultured Maribellus sp. | reverse complement strand
GGCGCCCTGTGTGCCCGCACCGCTGTGGAGGGCGCATTTCTGAATGTGAAAATCAACGCAACAGGCTGCGACGACAAAATCTTTGTGGCGGAAGCGCTAAAAACGGCGGAAGATATTCTTCGTTCAGCCAAAGAAAAAGAAAAAACGATTCTGGAGATGGTGGAACGGAAAATCGGGGTGTAACGTTCCACCAAAATGGTACGTCGTCCCACCAAATTGGTGCGTTATTCCACCAAATCGGTGAAATTTTCAACCAAAATGGTACGTTATCCCACCAAATTGGTGCGTTATCCCACCAAATTGGTGCGTTGTTCCACCAAATTGGTACGATTTTCCACCAAATTGGTGCGTTATTCCATCAAAATGGTGAAATTTTTCACCAAAATGGTGCAATTTTCACCAAATCGGTGCGATTTTGTAGCATAATGACAAAATAACCAAGGATGCAGGCGACCTGCCGGATTTACGTCAAGTCTTTTCAGAAAGAAATTAAAATTGAACGCAGGGTTTTAACAGGACACTTTGGGTTGACGAAATAAAAAAGCGCCTGAATCTTTCGATTGAAGCGCTTTGTGTTTTTTTACGGTGCCCGGAACAAGACTCGAACTTGCACAACCTTGCGGTCACTAGTCCCTGAAACTAGCGTGTCTACCAATTTCACCATCCGGGCAATCTCAACTTTACATTCCGGCTCGTTTTCTCCCGACGTTTCGGGCCTGCTGTCGGTTTGTAAAGGTGTGCAAATATAAAAAAAATCCTGATTGGCAAAAGCAATAAACTTTCTTTTGCTGAATCTTTTTGTCTTCTTTCAAAAAAATAATCGCGTTGAATCCTTTCCGGTATCAACGTTAAAACATGGTAATCTGATCGCCGGCGGTAATCTTCTCACAGTAGCTGCATTTTAAGGCAAGGTGCTCTTTTGAAACCACTTTAAAACAGGTTAGTATTTTTTCGTGGTTGGTAATACATTTTGGATTAAAACATTTTACAATACCTTTAATCTGGTCGGGGATTTCGACCACCCGTTTTTCAACCACCTCGTAATCTCTGATAATGTTTAACTTGGCGTGTGGCGCAATCAGCGCAATTTTATTGATTTCATCGTCTTCGAAAAATTTACCGGAGACTTTGATAATGGCTTTGGCTCCCAGCTTTTCACTTTCGAGGTTGGCGCCAAAGGTGATCTGGTTTTCAATATGGTCGAGCCCCAGGATGGTAATTACTTTAAAAAGGTTTTTGGCCGGAATGTGGTCGATTACGGTTCCGTCTTTTATGGCGCTGACTTTCAGTTTCAGCTTCTTTTTCATATTGTCGTTCATGGTTTTTTATTTAAGGTTCATGGTATGGGCAATGATAGCTTCGCGTGTAAAAACCCCGTTTTTCGCCTGTGTAAAATAGTAGGCCTTTTCATTTTTATCGACGTCGGGGTGTATTTCATTGACCCTCGGCAGCGGGTGCAGGATTTTTACGTTGGGTTTGGTTTTTTTGAGCATTTTATTGCGGAGGATGTAAACGTTTTTCACCTTTTCGTATTCAATCGGGTCGGCAAATCTTTCTTTCTGAACGCGTGTCATATAAATAATATCGGCCTCGCTGATGATTTCGGTGAATTCTTTATGCTCGAAATAGCGGATTCCTTTTTCTTTCAGAAACATTTTATATTCTGCGGGCATTTGCAGCTCAACGGGAGCGATAAAGTTAAAGATGGGATTTTCGAATTGAGACATGGCCATCAGCAGCGAATGCACCGTACGTCCGTATTTTAAATCGCCCACCATAAAAATATTGATATTGTCGAGTGTTCCCTGCGTTTTTAAGATGGAATACATATCGAGCAGGGTTTGTGTGGGGTGCTGGTTGGCCCCGTCTCCGGCGTTGATAACCGGTACGGGCGAAACTTCGGCTGCGTAACGGGCAGCTCCTTCCAGCGGATGGCGCATCACAATCAAATCGGCATAGTTGCTCACCATCTTGATGGTGTCGTGCAGGGTTTCACCTTTGCTTGCGCTTGAACTGTCGGGGTCTGCAAACCCGATAATCCGTCCGCCCAGACGGCTGATTGCGGTTTCGAAACTAAGCCGCGTACGCGTGGATGGCTCAAAAAAAAGGGAAGCAACAACTTTCCCTTTCAGCAAATCCTGGTTCGGATTCTCTTCAAATTCTGCCGCCAGCCTCATAATTTTCAGATATTCTTCTTTTGAATAATCTGTAATTGAAATTAAATCCTTCTTCATTGCCTGACTATTGTTTTTTATCATCTGTTATAAAAAAAGAAGACCAACATTTTTGAAATACAAATGCTGGTCTTCGATTGATTGAAAAAGAATAATATCTTTTTCAGGAAAATTAAAATATTTTTGATTGAACCGTTTTAATCTGAAACACCGGGAATAGAGAATTTTTTGCAGTGAGCGGAAGAATCCGCTTATTGTAGGAATATCTTCGATGTTTTGGTGTTTCATCATACTTTCAAAATTAAGCGGTTTTTTATATCTCTGTCAATTCCGGCCGGTGTATTTATCATCATTTTATTAACAGTGCAGGTTACGCCTTTGTTTTGATGTCAACGCCATAAAAGTTTTCAAAGATTTTTTCTACCCGTTGTGCGTCCGATTTTTTTACCGAGAATACAAGCCGGCAGCTTTCTTCAAACTGCGTTTTAACTACATTCAGGTTTTCCTGTTTGATAATCAGCATCACATCGTTTAGATTTTCGTAGTTGAAGTGAACTTCGAAAAAGCGTTCGATCAACTGTGTTTTTATGGTCGCGTTGTTGAGTGCGTCGGCAGCCGCAGTGCGGTAGGCATTGATTAGTCCGCTGGCGCCGAGCAATATACCGCCAAAATAACGAACAACAATTAGAAGAACATTGGTAACGCCAAAACTTTGTAATTGTCCGAGAATGGGTTTCCCGGCAGTGGAAGAAGGTTCGCCATCGTCGTTCGCCCTGAACTGTATTTCTTCGGAGCCGAGACGCCAGGCGTAACAGTGGTGGCGGGCGCTGTGGTGTTCTTTTTTTATCCGGGTTATCAGTTCTTTGATTTCTTCTTCATTATTCACCGGAAAAGCATACGCAAGAAATTTACTCCCTTTGTCTTTAAAATAACCTTCGCTGGGTTTTTCTATGGTTTTGAAAGTGTCTTCCATCAGAACAAAAAAGCAGGCTTTTTGGCCTGCTTCGTTTTACATTTTTAATTTCTTTTCTATGTCTTCCACAAATTGCCTGAAATTTTTATCGGTGTCTTTCAGGTTGTTTACGGTTTTGCAGGCGTGCAAAACGGTGGCGTGGTCTTTACTTCCGATTTGCGCCCCAATGCTTGCCAGCGAATACTTGGTAAGGCTTTTCGAAAAGTACATGGCAATTTGCCGGGCCTGTACCACTTCGCGTTTTCGCGTTTTTGTCTGGAGCGCATCCACGGGCATACTAAAATAATCGCAAACCACTTTCGAAATATATTCGATAGAAAGTTCTCTTTTTGAATTTTTAACCAGTTTGTTAATCAGCTTTGCGGCCAGTTCCAGTGTAATTTCGCGTTTGTTGAGCATCGATTGTGCCAGCAGCGAAACCAGGGCTCCTTCAAGTTCGCGGACATTGTTGGTAACATGCGAGGCAATGTATTCCAGTACTTCATCGGAAAGGGTTATTCCGTCGTTGTATATTTTCCGTCGCAGTATTTCCATCCGGGTTTCAAAATCCGGCGTCTGGAGGTCTGCGGTTAATCCCCATTTAAATCTCGACAGCAGCCGCTGTTCCATTCCTTTTAACTCGATGGGCGGTTTATCCGATGAAAGGATCAACTGTTTGCCGGTTTGGTGCAGGTGGTTGAATATGTGGAAAAATGTCTCCTGTGTTTTTTCCTTGCCTGCAAATTCGTGTACATCGTCGAGTATCAGTACATCAATCATTTGATAGAAATGCAGAAAATCGTTTCTGTTGTTGTTGCGGGTAGCTTCGGTAAACTGCGTTTGAAACTTATTGGCATTAACATACAGCACCACTTTGTCAGGGAAACGTTCTTTAACCTCAATTCCGATGGCCTGTGCCAGGTGCGTTTTTCCAAGGCCCGAATTTCCGTAAATCATCAGCGGGTTAAAAGCAGTCCCGCCGGGGTTGTGTGCCACTGCATAGCCAGCGCTCCTCGCCAGGCGATTACAATCGCCCTCCACAAAGTTCTCAAAAGTATTATCGGGTTTTAACTGTGGATCGATTTGCAGTTTTTGAATACCCGGTATAATAAACGGGTTTTTTATGGAAGACTTTTCTTCGGTCCGAAGCGGAACCGTCAATGGTTTGTTTTGAATTCTGTTATTGTTGTTGGTTGGATAGCTTACCGTAATCGGGTCGTTGGTAGTCGAATTTCCCATCACCACGTTGTATTCCAGTTTGGCCCCAACTCCAAGTACCATGCGAAGAGTTTTTCTTAAAATATCGATAAACTGTTCTTCAAGGTACTCATAAAAGAAGGCGCTTGGTACTTGTATGGTCAAGACATTGTTTTCAAGTCTTACCGGAACAATGGGTTCAAACCAGGTTTTGTAACTACTGCCAGGCACATTGTCCTTAATAACTTTCAGACACTTTTCCCACGCAGATCTATGCTCATTATTCATTTAGAATTGCTGGATTACGAGGTTCTACAAATAATTCTCTAATAGTATTCCCGAAAACAAAATTTGCGAAAAAAAAGTTAAAAAAAAAATGAAAACACTATTGATTTTGTCAGGTTTACTATATCGGTTTCTATTTCAGTTGTTTAAATTTTAAATTATTTTTTAAAATATTAAATATCTAATTCTCAGTTCATTGTGTTTAAGAGATTGAGTTCTAAACATATATCTGGTTGGTAGTAGTTGGTTCCTGATCTTTATAATAAATGATATTAACATGATAACGTTAATTGCGGAGTGAATTCATGGCTTTTTCGAGTTTTACCAGTCTTCCGTTTTTAAAAGAAACGATGGTGGCATCAGGAAATGTTTCTTTCGCTTTTTGGTGGATTTCAAGAATTTCCTGATACGAGTTGGTTGAGCCGGTAAGGTATGTGTAGGCATTGCTGGCCCGGTATTCTTCTACTTTTTCAAATTCTTTAAAAAGGTCAGATTCAAGAGAGATCGGGTTCTCGGTTGAAATCAGGTGAACCTTAAAAAGAATATTTTTTGATGTAGCGTCGCCGCTCGTGCTTATATATACTTCTTTGCCGAGATCGATGGCTGAAAAGTGCAGGTAACGTTTCGGATTTGTCTGGATGTCGTTAATAAGCGAACTTAAAGTCAACGACAGTGTGTTGATGGAATGGTACAGTTGGTCGTCGTTGAGTAAAAGACCGGCAGAATTGTCGTCGCTGTTTAGTTTTTCGAGCGACACCGCAATTTGTTCCGAAATTTTTGAAATATTATTCAATATGGGAGAAACCGATATTTGTGCAAGTGTATCGCTGAATGATGAGAGGTTGGCAATCGCCCTGTCTAGATTTTCAGTATTGTTTTTAAATGTGGTGGTAATTTCGTCGAGGTTGGTGATAATCCGTTGAACGCTTTCTTTTTCGGTTGAAACGATGTATTGCAGGTCGGCCGTTGTTTTTTCAATGTTTACAATGGTCTGGTTGATGTTTTCGAAACTTTCGGACAGATTTTGCCGGGCGTCTTCATTAAAAATAACAGTTAACACGGTGATGGCCGAATCGAGGGTACTCAACAACTGTTCGGCTTTGTTTTTTATGGGCAACACCTGCATGCTCACCTGTTCCTTTAAATCACTTTCAACCGCGCCCGGAATGGTATCGCCCCGGCTGTACAACTCTGTTTCGTCGCTTAGTATGATTTTAATAGAACGGGTTCCCATAATATCGCTGGTGACAATTTGCGCCACCGAATTGACCGGGATCCGAAACGAGGCGTCAACCATCAGGGTAACCAGCAGTTTTCCGCTTTTGTCGGGGGTGAACCGGATTTCATTTACCTTTCCGACCTGGTACCCGTTGAGTGTAACCTTATTCGATTCCAACAGGCCGTCAACACGTTCGTAAATCACATGGTAGTAATTGTTCTGTTTAAAAATATCGTTGCCTTTCAAATAACTCAACCCCCAAATGAGAATGGTTAGCGAAATGACAATCAGGATTCCGAGACGGGTATATTTTGAAATTTTTATCATTTTAAAACAGGTTTCAAATATTGAATACGTAAAATTAGGGATTTAACGCTGGATTTACATTTTTTCCATTGCTTTTTTCAATGTGATTAATTTGTCATTTTCAAATGCGACGATAAACGAGTCGGGGAATTTTTTTTCTAATCTGGCTTTTTCTTCCAGCGCTTTTTCGTAAGTATCGAACTTTCCCAGATAGTAGCGGTGAATGTTTCCGGCACCAATTCTGAAGATATTTTTTTCGCCTTTAAAATTGGATGGTATGGTTTCCAGCCGTTTTGCCGAAGCGGCTACCTGAATTGAAAAAGAGACATTTCGGACAGGAGAACTGTTTGATATTATTTTTTCCGGCGCCGGTTTAACTACTGTTTCCGGTGGGGCTTCATTTTTTTTCTGTAAAGGTTTTTCATTGGAAACAATGGAAAAACTGCTTTTCTCTTCAATTTTACGTTTATAGTTTTTAAATGCGTTAAAAATAGATGTGGCAATGTCCATTCTTCCGGCTTCGGTCATCAAAAAATTTCTTTCGGAAGAATGGCTTAAAAAGCCTGCTTCCACAAGAACGCTGGGCATGGTGGTTTGCCTTAAAACCAGAAATCCGGCCTGTTTTACGCTGCGGTCGTAACGTTTTGCCTTTTCCCTGAACTGTTCCTGAATGGACGATGCAAACATTACACTTTGTTCCAGGTATTCATCCTGAACCAGTTCGAACATAATGTACGATTCGGGCGAGTTGGGGTCGAAACCTTCATAAGTAATTTCGTAATCGTCTTCAAGAAGGATTACCGAGTTTTCTTTTTTGGCCACCTCAAGGTTGTCCTGGCTGCGGTGCTGCCCCAGCACAAATGTTTCGGTGCCCTGTACCGACCGGCTGTCAACATAGTTAGCATGAATGGAAATAAAAAGATCGGCGTTATTTTTATTGGCAATATTAGCGCGCTGGTATAATGGTACAAAAACATCTTTATCGCGGGTATAAATGACTTTGGTTTCGGGGAAGGCGGTTTTTATCAGATTTCCCAGTTTCAGCGATATGTCCAAAACAATTTGTTTCTCACGGGCATTGCCAACCACAGCTCCGGGATCTTTCCCTCCGTGCCCCGGGTCGATAACAACAACCGCTACGCGTGAGTCGGATGTTTGACCGGAAACCATCTGTTTCCCCTGGGCAACCTGCTGGTTTGTCAGAAGTAAAACAAAAAAAATCGGAAAAAGCAAAAACTTTGTAATCATATCATGTCCTCTGTTTCCAAAACAAAAATAGAAATATTAGATTTATTTTGCATTTGTTAGGGCTTTTGTATAGCCCTAATTTTTATTTTTGCACGGCAAGCCGGATAATAAGGTTTTAATTCAGAAAACATTTTGTATAAAATTGTAATTACATATATTTTTTTTGTCATCCCTCTGATTGTGTTTAGCCAGGAAACGAATAAAAACATTCAGAACCCGGATGAACAAAAAGCAGACACGGTTTATTATGAAATTATCCCCTCCGATTCAATACTAACCGATTCGGTACTGACCGACTCCCTTGCTTTCGATTCCGTTGAAGCTCCCGTAATTGAAGCTCCTATTGATTATAACGCTGAAGATTCGATTATTGTATCGTTCGACGGTCAAAAAGTTTTTCTGTACAACAATGCAAAAGTAACTTACCAGCAGATTGAACTGACTGCGTATTTTATCCAACTCGACCTCGAAACCAAGGAAGTGTATGCCGAAGGGTTACTCGACTCGACAGAAACACTCCAGCAGAAACCTGTATTTAAGGATGGTACGCAGGAATTTGAGTCGAAAACGCTCCGATATAACTTTCAGACGGAAAAGGGAATTATTACCGATGTGGTTACCGAGCAGGGCGAAGGATATGTTCACAGCGAACGGACCAAAAAAATATCGAAGGATGCTTTTCTAATGACCCACGGAAAATATACGACGTGCGATGCCGATCATCCTCACTTTTATCTTCACCTTTCAAAAGCCAAAGTTATTTCGGGCAAAAAGATCATTACCGGCCCGGCATACATGGTACTGGAAGACTTTCCGATCTATTTTCCGTTTCTGCCGTTTGGCTATTTTCCCAGTACACCCACCTATTCTTCGGGAATCATCATGCCAACCTACGGTGAAGAAACCAACCGTGGCTTTTTTCTTCGCGACGGCGGATATTACTGGGCGGCCGGGGAGTATTTCGATTTGGCGGTCAGGGGAGATATTTATTCACGGGGGTCGTGGTCGTCGAAACTAAACACCAATTACCGGAAACGTTACAAATTCAGCGGAAATTTCGACTTTAAATATGCCGTTAACGTTTATGGCGAGAAAGGATTGGATACCTATTCACGATCGCCGCAGTTTGCCGTGACCTGGAGCCACAGCCAGGATGCGAAGGCTAATCCCAACCGCACCTTTTCGGCCAGCGTAAATTTTTCGACCAGCGGTTACGACAAACAAAATTCATATTCGGCCGAAAATTATCTGAGGACGCAAAAATCATCCAGTATTTCCTATACCAAAAAGTTTGAAAATACACCTTTTAATATGTCGGTAAACATGCGGCACTCGCAAAACTCTACCGACAGTACCATCACCCTGTCGATGCCGGAAATGACATTCAGTATGGCCAAAATTTATCCATTCCGGAGCAAAAACAGAAAAGGAACGTTAAAATGGTATCAGAATTTTGGAATTAACTATACTGGAAACTTTAAAAACAGTATCACCTCAAAAGAATCGGAGTTGTTACAATCGTCGTTTGCCACCGACTGGAAAAACGGGATTAAACACAACATTCCGATTGCGTTGCCCAATTTCAACCTTATTAAATACATTAATGTAAGCCCGAGTTTCAGTTACAACGAAAAGTGGTACTTTAAAAAAATTGATTATACCTACGACGGCGGGGAAACATTTAACAACGACATCGGGAGGAATACCCACGTGAGAATGGATACGATTACCGGGCTGAACCGCGTTTACGATTATTCTTACAGCTTGAGCGCTTCTACCAACATTTACGGTTCGTTTATGCCGCTCAACCCCAATTCGAAAGTAAAAGGTATCCGGCATAAAATGTCCCCTTCCATCGGTGTCAGTTATCGTCCCGATTTTGGGGCTGCACGTTTTGGTTATTACCAGCCGGTGCAGGTTGATTCAACCGGCAGGATTGAATATTTTGATATAAACCGTGGCGGGATTTACGGAGGTTCGCCGGGCAGGGGCGCTTCGGGTTCGGTTTCATTCTCGGTAAACAATAACCTCGAGGCGAAAGTGCTCGATGTAAAAGACACCACAAAAACCGACGAGGAACAGAAATATAAAAAAGTAAAAATTATCGACAACCTCAGTTTCGGAACTTCCTACGATTTAATCGCAGATTCGTTTAACCTGGCGCCAATCAGCATCCGTGCGCGCACAACCGTTGCCGGTGTGAGCGTGAATATGGGCGCCAACCTCGACCCCTACATGGTGAATGAAAACTATCAGCGTATCAACAAATACGTTTGGAGCGAAAAACAAGGACTGGGCAAACTGGGACGACTAACCTCGGCCAACCTTTCGTTTGGAATGAACTTTCAATCGAAAAAGGGCGAGCAAGCATCGGAAGAGAACCGCAAACTGGTGGAGGAGGAAAATGTACTTCCCGGAGATTACAGCAATTATTCAGACTTTAATATTCCCTGGGATTTTAGTTTCGATTACAGTTTTAACTATGCCGGCCCCACCCGGCTTTATCCGAAAGGAAAGTTTATGCAAACCGTGGGTTTACGCGGAAATATTAACCTGACCGAAAAATGGAGGTTGAGTATGAATACCAATTACGACATTATGGCCAGGGAGTTCTCTTTTACCACGTTTAATGTGAGCCGCGATTTACACTGCTGGCAAATGGTGTTTAATTTTGTGCCTTTTGGTTACATGAAAAGTTACAGCTTTACCATCAATGCCAAGTCGTCGCTGCTGCAAGACCTGAAACTGACCAAACAGCAGAGTCATTACGATAACTTTTAATTTTTTTGAAAATGAAACGGATAATTTCAACAGAAAAAGCACCCCGGTCAATCGGGCCTTACAGCCAGGCGGTGGAAATCAACGGAACCCTGTATATTTCGGGGCAGGTTCCCGTAAATCCTGAAACCGGGAAGGTGGTTGATGGCGGTATTCAGGAACAAACTCTGCAGGTGATGAACAACATAGGCGCTATTTTGGAAGCAGCCGGTTACACCTTTGGCGACGTGGTAAAATCGACCTGCCTGTTAAGCGATATGGACAACTTTAAAGCGATGAACGAAGTGTATGGCCGGTTTTATACCGAAAACCAGCCGGCACGTGCCGCTTTTGCGGTAAAGGAACTTCCGCTGGGCGTTTTGGTCGAAATTGAAACCGTGGCGGCAAAATAAAAAAGCGTCGGTCCCTTTTCCCCGGACTCTCAGATGTAAAGAAGGCAAAATCATTTTTTATGCTCCGGAACAGGTAACCCTTAAAACAATCCGTTAACTTTATCTGAATTCATTCTAAATAAATTTGGATTTTCAAAAAATCGATTTATATTTGCCGCATACAAAATCGGTAAAAAAATGAATTCAGGCATTCAAAATAACTTTTTAGGACTCACCCCGGGAAAAGGTTGTTGCGGATTTATTTTACCGTCGGGTTCCATGTGTATGCGATAGCCTTCATACGGTGGCAGAACACCGGTTGAAGGCAAATCTGTTCTGAGCGCAAAATCTTTTTTTTTTATTCATTTTAGTTTTTAAAGTTATGTCGGATCGAATTATTCGGTTGGGTGGCAGTAGTATAGGAAATGCCATGTCAGTACAAAATCTGGCGCAATATATAAGCAGGTCGGGCGGGCGAAAGTTTATCGTTGTTTCGCCCATACCGGAACTACTTGCTTTTATTCAAAAAAACATCGACGAAGTTTTCAACAACAGCCCGGATGGAGCTGAGATTCTTTCAAAACTGAACCGTGAGTTTACGGTCCGTTTGAATCAATCGCCTTCGGAAGAATACAAAAAGTTAACCGACCAGTTTATCAGCTTGCTGAAAGGAATTTCGCTCACCGGCGATTATTCGAAAGCGCTGAAAGATTTGGTGCTGAGTTACAGTGAAAAACTTTCGGTTGAAATTTTACGGGTGCAGTGGAACAAAGAGGCGGGCGCGGCAACCGTAATTTATCCGGAGGAAATCGGGTTATTGGCCACTTCCGATTTTGGCAACGCCACGTTTCTTTCGGTGAACCGCGAAAAAGTTACGCAGCTACCGGAATCGGTTTTTATTATTCCGGGTTCGTACGGAATTGCAGAGAACGGAAAAACTGCGCGCGCCGGAAAAACGGCGGCCGATTATACGGCAGCCTTTTTAACGGCAGACCTCGGCGCCGGGAGACTGGAACTTTGGGGCCTCGATAACGATTTCCAAAAGGCAGACCCGCGGATTGTTGTCTCGCCGCCGGTGATTGAGCGGCTGACCTATTCCGAAGCCAGCGAACTGGCCTACTTCGACCATTATTCGTTTCACCCGCGAACCGTGGAACCTTTGGAAGAGTTACACATTCCCATTCATGTCCTCAATTCATCCACTCCGGAAGGAAAAATAGAAACGCGCATCAATACCGAAACGTTTGTTGACGAGCTTATCGTAAAAAGCGTTGCCTGCACCGACGATATTTCGCTGCTGAAATTAGATGGCCCGGGCGTGGGTCTGAAACCGGGTATCCTGGCGAAGGTCACCACCTGTTTAAACGACGCCGGGATAAACATCAAGTCGGTGATTACATCACAAATTTCGATTAACCTGATCCTCGAAAAAAGTACCGGGGAGAGAGCTCTCCGGTTGATTGAGAAACTGGGTTTTACCTCTGTTCAGAACAAAACGCTGGAGGAGGGGGTTTCATTGATCGGAATTATCGGGCACGGGATGCAGCAGAATTACGGGGTTTCGGCAAGGATATTCAGCGCAGTGGCGCAACACCAAATCAATGTGGTGCTGAGCGGCTCCGGCGCGTCGGACCTGGTAAGTTATTTAGTAGTAAAAAGTTCGGATAAAGAAAAAAGTGTACGTGAAATTTATAATGCGTTTTTTAAAGGCCCCTCCCGGCCTCCCCGAGGGGGAGGGGAAAATAAATAAGATTATGGGAAATTGATTTCTAACCCAAAAAAATAAATAAAATGACAACAAAAAATTGGAAATTCGAAACCCTGCAGCAACATGTAGGTCACCAGCCCGACAAAACAACCCATTCGCGGGCGGTGCCAATCTATCAAACCACATCGTATGTATTTGACGACGCCGACCATGCCGCTGACTTGTTCGCGCTGAAAAAATTCGGCAACATTTACACCCGTATTATGAACCCTACGTCCGATGTTTTTGAACAGCGGATTGCGGCGCTTGAAGGCGGGGTTGCAGCCCTTTCCGTTGCTTCGGGACATGCTGCACAGTTTATTGCCCTGAACAACATTCTCGACATCGGCGATAATTTTGTCTCTTCTCCGTTTTTATATGGCGGGTCGTACAATCAGTTCACAGTTTCGTTCAAAAGGCTGGGTGTCGAAGCCCGTTTGGCCGAGGATCTGGAAGTGAGTTCATTTGAAAAACTGATTGACGATAAAACAAAAGCGATTTATCTGGAGACCATCGGAAACCCCGGGTTTAACATTCCTGATTTTGATGCTTTTAGTGCGCTGGCAAAAAAATACGACATCCCGTTTATTGTCGATAATACATTTGCAGGAGCAGGTTACCTCTGCCGCCCTATCGATTTCGGGGCCAATATTGTTGTGGAGTCGGCAACCAAATGGATCGGCGGCCACGGCAGCAGCATCGGCGGTGTGATTGTCGATGCCGGAACCTATAACTGGGGTAACGGTAAATTCCCGGGTTTCACCGAACCGTCGGCAGGATATCACGGGTTAAAATACTGGGATATATTCAACTTCGACGGGCCTTTCGGCAACATCGCCTTTATTATTAAAGCGCGTGTCGAAGGGTTACGCGATTTTGGCCCGGCAATCAGTCCGTTTAATTCATTTCTGCTGATACAGGGTTTGGAGACTTTGTCGCTCCGGATGGAACGCCATGTTCAGAACACGCTGGCATTGGCAAAATGGCTCGCACAACATCCGAAAGTAGAGAGTGTCAACTACCCGGGACTGGAAGGAAATCATTCGTATGAAAATGCCAAAAAATATTTGCCGCGCGGCGCCGGCGGGGTTTTGTCGTTTAATGTAAAAGGCGACAAGAATACCGCTAACGAGGTCGTAAATAACCTCGAACTGGTGAGCCACCTGGCTAATGTGGGCGACGCTAAAACGCTGATTATCCAACCCGCAGCAACAACCCACCAGCAGTTATCGGAAGAGGCACAAATTGCAGCAGGGGTTTTCCCGACACAGCTTCGTGTGAGCGTTGGCCTGGAACACATCGACGATATTATCGCCGATTTTGAACAGGCGCTGAGTAAAATTGGTTAAGGCCCCTCTTCGCCTTCCCGGAGGGGAGGAACTTGTCGTACTTTGTAATGTTTTGAAAATTTAAAAACGTTTGTTATTACAACACTGATCTTATAAGAATTAAAAACACCTTTCTTAAAGCCTCCCCTCCGGGGGAGGTTTGGAGGGGCTTTAAAATTTAAATTATGCCATTAAATATTCCGGATACATTACCGGCCATAAAAATTCTGGAAGAGGAAAATATTTTTGTGATGAACGAATCGCGGGCATCGCACCAGGATATTCGTCCCCTCAAAATTATTATCCTCAACCTGATGCCCCTTAAGATTACTACTGAAACCGATCTGCTGAGGCTGCTTTCCAATTCGCCGCTTCAGATTCAAATCGATTTTATGAAAATTAAGGGGCACACACCGAAAAATACACCTTCGGAACACATGAAAGAGTTTTACCGCAATTTCGAAGAATTGAATGGCAAAAAATACGACGGGATGATCATTACCGGGGCGCCGGTGGAACAATTACCTTTCGAAGAGGTTACCTATTGGGATGAAATGAAAAAAATTCTCGACTGGGCAGAACATCACGTAACGTCAACGTTGTTTATCTGCTGGGGCGCCCAGGCCGGTTTGTATCACTACTACGGCGTGCCCAAATATCCGCTGGAGAAAAAAATGTTCGGCGTGTTTAAACACACGGTCTCCAACGAAAAACTTCCGATTTTCAGAGGTTTCGACGATGTATTTTTTATCCCGCATTCGCGCCACACCGAAATTAAGGCCGAAGATATTGAAAAGGTGGCCGGCCTCCAGATTGTTGCCACTTCAGAGGAGGCCGGGGTTACTATTGTAAAAGCCAAAAACGGGCGGCAGCTTTTTATAACCGGCCATGCCGAATACTCGCGCCACACCCTCGAAGGCGAATACCGCCGCGACCTGGGAAAAAATCTTCCGATTGAAATCCCGGTGAATTATTATCCCGGCGACAACCCGGAAAACACGCCGGTTATGCGCTGGCGATCAACAGCCAATTTATTCTTTTCCAACTGGCTGAACTACTATGTTTACCAGGAAACGCCCTACAATCTTGATGAAATAGGCTGAAACAAACTGAATTATCTCCCGGAATAAATGAATTATCCCCTGACGGGATTGGATTATTTCTCCCGGTAAATGATTTATTATTCGGAATAAATGATTTACTCTTCGGAATAAAAGAATTACTCTTTGAAGTGAAAGAGTTATTCCGTAGGGTAAATAAAAATCGCTGAAACGTAAAAGAACAATTCCCCAGAATAAAAGAAATATCCCGGGAAATGAACGAATTATTTCACTGAGAGAGTGATTTATTACAGGAAGGCAAAGGATAATCTTCGGAGAAGATGAATTTCTTTCGCCGAATTGCAGTAATTTTGAACCAAACGGAAACAGGATAAAATGAAAAAGATTGCTGTTGTTTTGGCGGGAAGCGGGGTTTACGACGGGGCCGAAATTCACGAAGCCACATTAACATTGCTGGCTATTGTAAGGCAGGGCGCAAAGTACCAGTGTTTTGCCCCCGATATAAAACAGGCCCAAGTGATCAACCACCTCACCGGAAAGGAAATGCCCGAAACACGAAATGTGCTGGTCGAAGCGGCGCGTATTGCCCGCGGAAACATAAAACCGCTTTCGGAATATCATCCCGGTAATTTTGACGCTATTGTTTTTCCGGGAGGTTTCGGCGTAGCCAAAAACCTTTGCACTTTTGCTTTCGACGGTGTCGATTGTGTGGTGAACAAAGATGCCGAAAAAGCCATCAGGAGTACTGTTGTGGCCGGAAAACCGGTGGGCGCACTGTGTATTTCACCGGTGTTAATTGCCAAAGTTTTGGGTGATGTGGAGGTAACCATCGGCGACGAAGAAGGCCCGGCAAACGCCATAGAAACAATGGGAGGTTCGCACATCAAAACCACTCATGGCGAAATTGTTTATGATTCGAAATACAACGTGGTAACTACGCCCTGTTACATGTTGGATGCCACCATCGACCAGATTGCCGATGGCGCTGATAATGTAATCCGGAAGATTCTGGAACTTTGCTGAAAAGAGCAGGAAAGGTTTAATAATAGTGTATTATGAATCCAATTCCTTTTGTCGATATCCATACCCATCCCTTTCACCCCGAAAAGGAAACTGTGATTGTACAGAATATTTTTCCGGGTGAAGGTTTTGCCGCCTTTACCGGGCGAAATTTTTACTCGGTTGGGTTACACCCCTGGCATATCAAAACGCCGAAAGAAAACAACCAGTTTCTTGCCCAGGTAGAAGAGGCCCTTGAATTCGATCACGTGATTTTTGTGGGCGAAAGTGGTTTGGATAAACGGGTTCGTACCGATTTTGAGGAACAAAAAAGGGTTTTCGAAGCGCAGGCTTTTATGGCTGAGGAGTATCAGAAACCATTGATAATCCACTGTGTGAGGGCTTATAACGATGTATTGGAAATGCACCGGAAAATAAAACCGGGTATGACGTGGATTTTTCACGGATATAACGGAAGTGTGGAAATGACCCGGCAGATGGCCACCGAAAATGTTATGTTTTCATTTGGGGAGGCGCTTTTTTTGCCCGGAACCAAAGCCATCGAATCGTTTCAATATCTTCCTTTTCATAAACTGTTTTTTGAAACCGATGAATTCGACGGCGAAGTGGAACATATTTATCAGCAGGGGGCAAAGTTGAAAAAAGTTTCGGAAGAGGATTTAAAAAAAGCCGTTTGGGAAAATTTCAATCGTATAGAAAATCAATTGATTAGCCGGTTTTAAATTCAAATTGTTTCAGGAAAGAATAAGCTTATGGGGTGGTTGGAACGTACGGAGCTTTTGTTGGGAGAAGAAAAACTCAAAAAATTAAAAGCGGCCAATGTTTTGGTGGTTGGTCTGGGTGGAGTGGGAGCTTATGCGGCGGAGCAACTTTGCCGTGCAGGTGTTGGAAAAATGACGATTGTGGATGGCGATGTGGTCGAAACTACGAACCGGAACCGGCAGCTTCCCGCGTTAATTAGCAACCTGGGAAAACCCAAAGCCGAAGTTCTTGCCTCCCGTTTTCGCGATATCAATCCCGAAATTGAACTTACCGTAGTATATGAATACATCCAGGACGAAAAGACGGTTGATCTTCTGAAAAGTCAGCCCTTCGATTATGTAGTGGATGCCATCGATACCCTTTCTCCCAAGGTATTCCTTGTTTATCACGCGCTGCAGCTCGGTTTGAAAGTGGTAAGTTCGATGGGCGCCGGAGGAAAACTCAACCCGCAGAAAGTTCAGGTGGCCGATATTTCAAAATCGTACAACTGTAAACTGGCCAAAATGATCCAGAAACGTCTTTCGAGGTTGGGTGTTAAAAAAGGGGTGAAAGTGGTTTTTTCTTCCGAGGAAATCGATGAAAATGCAGTCCGGCTGGAAGAGGGTCAAAATAAAAAATCGACAGTAGGTACCATTTCCTACATGCCGCCGGTTTTCGGATGTTTTATCAGCAGTGTGGTTATCAGTGATCTGGCAGGAGAGTAATAAAATGTGTTACCCGGCTAACCATCCCGAACAGAACTATTTGACCAAGATAAAAGAATTTTATCCTTTATGTTTGATTAATGTGATTTTAGTTTACCTTTGCGAAGTTACTTAAGGGATAATTTTAAATATTCACTTATTTCGATTGTCTGATAATTAACAAGTTGGTCTTTTTTTTATTGGGTTATTTTAACAATCTGGGCACAGTATTCCTTTCTTGTTATTTCATTCGCGGCTTTTATTTCTAATCTGAAATTTTTTTAAATTCTACTTTCAAGTAAATCCGGGGTGGCAAATCGTGGAGTTGATTTACTGTGAACGGCAGATAAAAAAAAGGAATTATTAATTTTTTTTAATTTATAACAAATGAACATTTATGTTGGAAATCTTCCCTTTAACATTGGTGAGGAAGATTTAAAAGGTATTTTTGAAGAGTATGGTGAAGTTTCTACTGCTAAGATTATCACAGATAAGATTACTGGTAGGGGCAAAGGTTTTGGTTTCGTTGAAATGGAAGACGACGAAGAAGCAAAAACAGCCATCGAAGAATTGAACAACGCCGAAGTTGGCGGACGGAACATCAAAGTGAACGAGTCTGTTCCACGTCCTGCCGGCGGTGGTGGCGAACGTCGCGGTGGCGGCGGTGGTGATCGTCGCGGTGGCGGCGGTGATCGTCGTGGTGGCGGCGGTGGTGGTTTTAACCGCAGGGAACGTTATTAACGGAGAATGGAAGGTACTGTAAAATGGTACGATGCCGTGAAAGGTTTTGGTTTTATCCAGACCAGCGAAAATAAAGATATTTTTGTGCATCGTTCAGGAATTGTTGATGGTTTTCTTGAATTGGAAGCTGACCAGAAAGTCACCTTCGAAGTAAAAGAAAGCGATCGCGGGCCTGTGGCCGTCCATGTGAAAGTAGTATAGGAAAAAATTAGCCTGATAAATAAAAGGATCTTGCAGAAGTGCAGGATCCTTTTGTTTTTTTGCCAGGTTTGAAACAACCGGGTTTTTATTTTCTCTTCAAGCCCCTATTTTTTATGATTTCTGTAATTTATTCCCAACTGTTCCAATCGTTTGTAATCGGTTTCAAGCCGTTTTTCAAAATCAGCAAAGTTTTTTAGCTCTTTTTTTGTCCATCCCGTTTCCGCCTGGGCTTGTAAACGGGGAAGGAGCATATATTCTGCGTATTTTGTATTCGCGATATATTCTGTCCACAGGTTGGTTTGAACTCCGAGAATATGTTTTGCCTCTTCCGGGGTTAGTTCTTCAGGAACCGGTTCGTAGCTATAAACCTTTTCAACGGTCAGGAATCCGCCGATGGCCAGAGGTTCTTTCTCTTTGGCTTCAGATTGGTAATAATCGATGTACATGTGAGTTGTCGGGGTCATTACTACATCGTGGTGCTGTTTGGCAGCTTCAATCCCTCCGGCTATCCCGCGCCAGCTCATTACGGTTGCCTGGGGCGCCAGCCCTCCTTCCAGAATTTCGTCCCAGCCAATCAACCGGCGGCCTTTCGAGGTTAAATAATGATCCATCCGGGTAATAAACCAGCTTTGCAGTTCGTGTTCGTCTTTTAGTTTTTCATCCTTTATCCTTTTTTGGCAGGAATCACATACTTTCCAGGCATCTTTCGGGCATTCGTCGCCGCCGATATGGATAAACTGCGAAGGAAAAATTTCCAGCATTTCATCCAGCACATTTTGTAAAAAGACAAAGGTTTCTTCCTTCCCGGCACAAAAAACATCCTTGTGAACGCCCCACGTTCCCGAAACTTTGTAAGGTCCTCCGGTACAGCCCAGGTTTGGATACGCCGTCAGTGCAGCTACTGCGTGGCCGGGCATTTCAATTTCGGGGATAACGGTAATATAACGTTCAGCGGCATACCTTACAATTTCACGCGCCTGCTCCTGTGTATAAAAACCTCCGTACCCAATGCCGTCGTATTCGTTGGAACGACTGGCGTGACCGACAACAGTTTCGTCGCGCCAATGCGACAATTCGGTAAGTAACGGATATTTTTTTACTTCAATCCTCCATCCCTGATCGTCGGTAAGGTGCCAGTGGAAAGTATTGATTTTATACATGGCGAGGATATCGATGTATTTTTTCAGGAAACTGACCGGAAAAAAGTGACGGCTTACATCCAGCATGTTTCCGCGCCAGGCAAACCGGGGCTGATCTTTGATGTCGGCTGCCGGAATTTCCAGCGTTCCGTTCACGGCCTCAAGGGGCAACATTTGTTTCAGGCTCTGCACCCCGTAAAACAATCCGTTCGGAGAAGAGGCAGTTATCACAATCGTTTTGTTGTCAACTTTCAAAAGGTAGCCTTCCTTTCCCAGGTTCAAATGGCTTATTATTTTAAACTGAATGGCTTTCCCTTTGGAGTTTTCGTTCACTTTAAAACCATAAACTGTTTGAAGATATTCGTTGAAAAAACTGGCAATCCCGGAAACTTCGCTGTTTGACGGATCGAATTGCACAGAACAGTCGCTGGTCAGGGCAAAACTTCCTTTTTGAACCGAAATCTCCAAAGGTTTCGGAATGATTGAAATTTGCTGTGCAGAAATGTTTATCGCAAAAAGCAGGATGGAAAGAAGCAGACTTCGTTTTTTTGTCATTTTGTATCGTTTTGAATGTTTATTTTGCAAGCTAAATTACAATATTTTTTACCGCAATTGAAACACAAACTTGCCATAAAACTATCGGTAATAAAGAAAAAGAAGGTTCTTTTTTTTGCATCTGTTGTGGTTGTTGTTTTTACCGGGTTTTATTTCTGCGTTCCGCGTCCGCTTTTTAACGCCCCTTTTTCAACGGTTGTGGAAAGCAGTGAAGGGAAACTGTTGGGGGCGCGTATTGCCGCCGATCAGCAATGGCGTTTTCCCGCTCCTGATTCGGTTCCCGAAAAGTATAAAAAATGCCTGTTGTTGTTCGAAGACCGCTATTTTTATTATCATCCCGGAATTAACCCGGTTTCATTGTCGAGAGCATTCATTCAGAATATAAAAGCGGGAAAAATTGTTAGTGGCGGAAGTACGGTTACCATGCAGGTTTGCCGTTTGGCAAGGGGTGGGAAAAAACGATCCGTCAAAAACAAAATAATCGAAATGATTTGGGCGCTAAACCTGGAACTCCGGTTTTCAAAAAAGGAGATTTTAAAATTGTATGTTTCACATGCGCCGTTTGGAGGAAATGTGGTTGGACTCGACGCGGCTGCCTGGCGATATTTTGCACGGCCTGCGTCGGAACTTTCGTGGGCCGAGTCGGCAACCCTCGCTGTTCTGCCCAACGCACCGTCGCTGATTTATCCCGGAAGGCTCGACCAGCGGTTGGTACAAAAACGTGATCTTCTTTTAAAAAAATTATTGGAGACTGGTGAAATAGATAATCTCACTTTTCAGCTTTCGGTGGCCGAACCGTTGCCCGGAAAAGTGACGCCGCTGCCCTCCAATGCTTATCATCTGGTGGAAAAAGCGGCTGGAGAAAATAATGGTCAGCGAATACGTTCAACCATTGACGCGTATTTACAGGGAAATGTGGCAGAACGGGTAAACTTACATCGTAAAAGTTTGGAGGCCAATCATATTTATAATATTGCCGTTGTAGTTTCCGAGGTCTCCTCAAGAGAGGTAAAAGCGTATGTGGGAAATGTTTTCGACGGGCAGGAAACCGGGCATGGAAACAGCGTGGATGTGGTGCAGGCGCCCAGAAGTACGGGTAGTATTTTAAAGCCGCTTCTTTATTGTAAAATGCTGGACGACGGGCAAATCACCCCGCAAATGCTTATTCCCGACATCCCGACGCGGTTTGGAGGATTTACACCCATGAATTTTGATCAGGAGTATAACGGCGCTGTGCCCGCTGCCGAAGCGCTGGCGAGGTCGTTAAATATCCCGGCGGTAAAAATGTTACAAAATTATGGTGTGCCTCCCTTTTATTCTTTTCTGAAAAACGCGGGGATGAATTCGTTAACCCGACCGCCCGACCATTACGGATTGTCGCTGATACTGGGCGGAGCCGAAATTTCGTTGTGGAATTTGGCCGGAATTTATACCTCGCTGGTTTCTATTCTGAAAACGTATGAAGAAAATGATGGTTTTTATGAGCCGTTGCCGTTTTTTCTGTTAAGATGGAAGAAGAAAGATATTTCAGATGATACCGGATTCCAAAATTCAGCCCAGCCCGAAGTGCGGGCCTCGTCGGTTTACCTTACGTTACAGGCTTTGTTACGGGTGCAGCGCCCCGAATCGGAAGCAGGTTGGCAGGACTTTGCCTCGGCACGGAATATTGCCTGGAAAACCGGTACCAGTTTTGGTTTCCGCGACGGATGGGCCGTGGGCATGACCCGCGACTACGTGGTGGCCGTGTGGGTTGGAAATGCCGATGGGGAAGGCAGGCCCGGACTTACCGGCGTTGCTGCTGCCGCTCCGCTGATGTTCGATATTTTTGGGGCGCTTCCGGTTTCAGATTGGTTTCAGGTGCCGGTTGACGAAATGGAACAGGTAGAGCTGTGCGCCCAAAGCGGCTACCGACCGGGAGTTAACTGCGATTCTCTAAAAAAGGTTTGGTTACCGCGCGGTACAAAAGCGGAAACCTGTCCCTGGCATCAAAAAATTCATTTGAACAAAGAGGAGACTTTCCGTGTAAATGCAGGTTGTTACCCGGTATCGGAGATGAAGCATAAAAACGGGTTTGTTTTGCCACCTGCCATGGAGTATTTTTATAAACCCCGTAATCCGGCTTATTCCCCTTTACCTCCTTTGCTGCCCGGATGCGACGACGAGATGGAAAACATGGAATTTGTGTATCCGCGCGAGTGGAACAACCTGTTTCTCCCGACTGACCTGGACGGCACGCCCGGGCAACTGATTTTTGAACTGGTACACCGGCAACGGATCACAACGGTTTTCTGGCACATCGATGAGCAGTTTATGGGCGCTACCACCGGGATTCACCAGCTGGCAGTCAGTCCGGAGGCAGGGTGGCACATTTTAAATGTTACAGACCAGACCGGGAACAGGATTACACGTCGTTTTTTTGTGGCTGGCAACGCCTGCGGTTTGTAAACCGATTTGTTTACTCCGTTTTTTTTTGAGTTTCCATCATTTGATTGTTGTGTACCAGTTTCAGCAACTGTTCTTTCTGAAACGGTTTCGAAATGTAATCGTTAAAACCCTCTTCAATTGCTTTCTCCCTCGATTCGTCCAACGCAAAAGCCGTTTGGGCAATAATGGGTACATCGGGGCGAATTTCCCTGATTTGTTTTGTGGCTTCGTAACCGTTTAATACCGGCATTTTTAAGTCCATCAGAACCAGGTCTATATTTTTTTCTTTTTGAAATATTTCAACAGCTTCTTTTCCGTTTGATGCACGGCGGGTTTTAAATCCGGCTTTGTCAAGTATTTCCTTTATGTACATAAAGTTCGTTTCATCATCTTCGGCAACCAGTATCGTCGATTTTACCGTTTCCTTTGGCTCTTCCGATTCTTCATCAATTTCATCGTTGATAGTTACCTGTTGGTAGGGAATGGTAAAATAAAAGGAAGAGCCTTTTTGAAGTTCCGATTTTACCCGGATTTTTCCACCGAGCAAATCGACATTCCCTTTACAAATGGCGAGCCCTAACCCCACACCGTCATAAAGCCGGCCCATATCTTTATCGGCTTTGCTGAACCGTTCGAAGATTTTTTGGTGCAATGCCGGGTCGATACCAATCCCTGAATCTTCTACAAAAAATTCAAGTTCTTTTTCCTTTAAAGTATAACCAAACCGGATATACCCCTCATGCGTAAATTTACTGGCGTTGTTAATCAGGTTGTACAAGGTTTGCCTTAGTTTGATATGGTCGGTGCGGACAAACGCTGTTTTGCCGCCCAATCCTTTTTGAACCGAAACCAAAATATTTTCCTTGATTAAAGGACGGAAAGTTGAATAAAGTTCGTCCATCATATCGTTGATGTTGACAACATCGTCATTGGCCTTAATATTTCCTGTTTCTATGAGCGATAAATCAAGAACGTCATCGACAATCGACAATAACTTTTGTGAAGATTTTGTAATGATCTGAATGTATTCGTTTTTCTGTTCTTCTGTTAAATCATCCGAACTTAACAGGCCGGTAAAACCGATGATCCCGTTCATTGGCGTACGTATTTCGTGCGAGATATTTTGCAGGAAAGCTGTTTTCAACTGGTCGCTTTCTCTCGATTTTTGTTCTGCATTGCGCAAACGCGTCAGGTGAGTTCGCAGAAGAAGATAGAACAAAACTGCCGTGAGAATCACATAAAACCATCCTTTGTAAGTTTGCATTTGGGTGAGGTGTGTGCTGTCGGGAAAAAAGCGATATAATATTTTATCAGAGAAAATAATCCAAAGCCCTCCAATGATGAGGTAGATGATGACTATTCGAATTTCAAATTTCAGTTTTTGCATTTGAAAACAAAGGTTTAATTCAATAATATATTTTTTTTAAGATATCGCTCGCTAACCTGTTCGTTTGTAAATATATGAAAAAAAACACAACAGTATTTGTTCATCTCAGGGTAGTAAGAATCTTTGTTCTGTTTTTTTGAAAACCGGAATCAGAAAACAAACCATCAGCATATACATGCCTCCTAAAAGCGGTTCTTTAACAGACTATTACATTGAAAATAGAACCGTCCGTGAACGTTTATGAGTTTTTTCTTCGGTTGTTGTTTCTTTTTCGGCGGTATAAAAAGTAGCCGAAAATGATTAAAACGGGTAAAACAATAAACACGATAATGTTGGTCAAAGTGAGTTCAAGAGGTTCGGGTTCTCCGTAAGGAACAAAATCGGGCGCCTGCGCACCGGATTGTATCCGGAGAAGGATAAAGAATATACCTGATATCAGTTTTCTGTACATTTTGCCAACCCTTTTTGATAGAACTACTAATATGTAAAGCAATTGGACGGGTGATTTGTTCATTGCCGATATAAACAGTTCGGTTGGGCAGATCGCAAAAAAAGCCGCCCTTCGCAAGAAAGACGGCTTTCAAATATCTGAGATTCAGAATTTATTTTTTGTATACTTTTTTGTACCCGTAGATAGCGCTGGCGCCCAGTTCTTCTTCAATACGAAGCAGTTGGTTGTATTTCGCCATACGGTCGGAGCGGCTTAACGAACCGGTTTTAATCTGGCCCGAGTTGGTAGCCACTGCAATGTCGGCAATGGTTGAATCTTCGGTTTCGCCTGAACGGTGCGAAGTTACAGACGTGTAACCTGCGCGGTGAGCCATCTCAATGGCATCAAGCGTTTCGGTTAACGTACCAATCTGGTTTACTTTGATGAGGATTGAGTTTGCTGCTCCCAGTTCGATACCTTTCCGGAGATATTCAACATTGGTAACAAACAGGTCGTCGCCAACCAACTGGCATTTGCCACCCAGTTTTTCGGTTAAAGCAACCCAACCGTCCCAGTCGTTTTCGCTCATCCCATCTTCAATCGAGTCGATTGGGAAATTGGCAACCAGGCTTGCAAGAAAATCAGCCTGTTCAACCGAATTACGTTTTGCACCGTTAGCGCCTTCAAATTTCGAATAATCGTAAATTCCGTTTTTGTAGAATTCAGATGCAGCGCAGTCGAGACCTATGGAAACATCTCCACCGTCTTCGGCGCGGCCTGGTTTATATCCTGCTTTTTTAATGGCTTCGATAATGCTGTTCAGTGCATCTTCGGTTCCGGCTAAAGTAGGAGCAAAACCACCTTCATCGCCAACTGCGGTGCTTAAACCCCGGTCGTGAAGTACTTTTTTCAGCGAGTGAAAAACTTCAGCGCCCATACGAAGTCCTTCGCGGAAAGAAGAAGCGCCAATCGGGCGAATCATAAATTCCTGGAAAGCAATCGGGGCGTCGGAATGCGAACCACCGTTGATAATGTTCATCATCGGGACAGGCAGCGTTTTTGCGTTTGCCCCGCCAATGTAACGGTAAAGCGGAAGGCCAACATAGTCGGCAGCCGCTTTGGCCACTGCTAATGAAACGCCCAAAATGGCGTTGGCGCCCAATTTCGATTTGGTTTTGGTGCCGTCCATTTCCAGCAGTTTGCTGTCGAGGGCCACCTGGTCGGTTGCGTCCATGCCAATAATTTCTTTGGCAATCACGTTGTTTACATTTTCAACGGCTTTTAAAACACCTTTTCCGAGGAAACGGCTTTTGTCGCCGTCGCGTAGTTCAAGCGCTTCGTTTTCGCCGGTCGATGCGCCCGACGGAACTGCGGCACGGCCAAAGGCGCCACTTTCCAGAACAACTTCAACTTCGATGGTCGGATTCCCGCGTGAATCTAAAATTTCTCTTGCTTTTACGTCGCTAATTAACATTGTGAGTCGTTTTTATTGTTTAACTTCTTTTGAATTAATCAGAAAATCAATGCTTTACTGCAATTTGCAAAAAGCCGGTCAAAGATAATAAATTGTAACCGTACTAACGAAGGCGGAAGATAAAGGTTGCTTTAATTTTATAAAAGGTTAACTTAATTGAAATACAACCCTTAAAGTGGAGTTGGGAGCTTTTCCTGAGACTTCCTGGCAACTGTTCAACTGAAATCATCATTCAAAGAAGGTACTTCTGAATATCCTCTACCTTTCAGCTTTAAAGTTGTTGTTTTTGTATCTAATTATTTGCAATAAGTAACAATTTAGATTTATTCTACATCGAATTTTATTTATTAACTCAAATGTTTTATACTTTTTGTAGCGAATGGTATTATATATACAACTATTTTATTTTTTTATGTATAATAATCGCTATAAATTACTAAGTTTGATATACTTTTTATAGCGAATTATTGTGAAAAAACATCAAATAAACGATTATGGAACCAATAGGCGTGGTCGATATCATCAAACGTGAAATGAAAAACAGGCGAATTACAGCTGCCGAAGTGGCGAGAGCGTTACACGTAAACCCCTCGTCGGTAAAAGGGATGCTACAGCGTCCTACTTTGCAGGTGCAAAAACTGGTCGAATTGTCGGTTTTTTTTCGGTATAACTTTTTTTATGAAATTGCTGAGAAACTTTCGCTTTCAGCACCTGATTTTTTGGCGGAACAACACTCCAATGAAGCTATCAGCCTGCAAAAACGTGTAGCGGAGCTCGAACAGGAAGTAAAAATCCTTCGGCAAACGATAAAGGATTTGGCCGGCCGATAAGAGGGGAGAATTGCAGCTATTTTTGTACGGCGCGATACTTTTCCCCCACTTCGTAGCGGAGCACATCCACTTCCTGGAAGGTAACCAGCCCGCCTTTTTTGCTTGCATCCATCAACTCGTTTACTTTCGCGGCAAATTCGTCCAGTTTTTCGATGGTGTCAACAATTTCCACCGAAACCGGCATATCGCCCGAAAGGGCAAATATTTTCATGGTGTGAACCGAATGACTTGCCCCGAACGACATAATTCCCTTGTAAACGGTTGCCCCGGCCATTCCGGCTTTCCGGGCTTCAAAAACAATTTCTTCAAACAACGGGCGCCCGTGAATTTTGTCCGATTCGCCCACATAAATTTTTAAGATTCCTGCTTTCCCTGTAATTTTCATGATGATCGGTTTTAAAAAATAGCACGTATCAGAATAATACCGAGGTAAACCGCCAGAATACCGAAGAACAGATTTCCACCGACATTGATAAAAAACTGGCCGAAAGAGTGCTCTCTGAGCATCGTAAAATTGTTGTAGGCAAATGCCGAAAATGTGGTGAATCCGCCGCAAATACCCACGGTAAGAAAAATTCGCCACTCGGCATTCATCAGGTTTCCTTTTTCGGCTAACGCAAAAACCATCCCGATGATAAAACTTCCGGCAATGTTGGCAATCAAAGTCCCCAGCGGGAAAGTGCTTGTCAACCCTTTTTCAACCCACACCTGAACGAGGTATCGCATTACGCTTCCGATAAAACCACCTGTCCCAACAATAAGAATAGTTCGTAACATAAATATTTTTTTTACCTTTTCTGAGTTTTCTGAAACCAAAGATTTGAGCAGATGAATTTACGGATTTTCGTGGTTTTTTTTACAATTCTGATAACGCAGGATGTCGTTTCCCAACAAAAATTTGATGTTGTACTTCAAAATTTACTGTCAAAGCCCCAATATCGAAATGCAACAGTTGGTTTTTACGCGGTTGATTTGGAAACCGGCGAAACGCTTGCCGACTGGAATTCGGAAAAGCTGATGATTCCGGCTTCTACGTTAAAAATAATTACTTCGGCTGCCGCATTGGAAATTTTGGGGCCCGGCTACCGCTTTACAACAAAAGTGGGTTTTATTGGAAACATCTCGGACCGCACGTTAAAAGGTGATTTGGTGGTTGTGGGGGGCGGCGACCCGGCGCTGGGCTCCGGGTATTTTGAAAACCATTATTATCATCCCCATTTTTTAAAAGCCTGGGCGCAAAAAATAAAAGCTGCCGGAATAACAAAAATTGACGGCGACCTGGTTTTGGACGGCTCGTTGTACGATACAGAGGAAATTCCGCCCACCTGGGTTTGGGAAGACATAGGAAATTATTACGGAGCCGGTCCGTCTGCCTTTTCGGTTTACGATAATTTTTTCAGAATTACATTTTCTTCGCCTGCCGAAGCCGGAAAGCCAGCCAAAGTTATTGCAACATATCCAAAAATGGACGGGTTGCAGATTGCCAGCGAAGTCCTTTCATCCGACGAGAACCGGGACCTTGCTTATGTTTTTGGAAGCCCGCTGGATAAAAAGCGCAAAATTACAGGTACCATTCCCAAAAACCGGAAAGCATTTACCATCAAAGCCGCCGTTTTTCATCCCGAAGAATTGCTTGCTGAAGAACTGTTTTCTCATTTGGCTGAGTCCGGAATTTTTATTTCAGGTAAAGTAAGGTTTGAAACGACGGAGAAAAGTAAGTTTCAAACCATTTATGTGCAGGAGTCGCCCCCGCTGTCCGAAATCGTAAAAGTAGTCAACCACGAGAGTGTCAATTTATTTGCGGAGCATCTGGTAAAACAGATCGCCGCCGAAAAAAATGGTCTGGGGAGCCGCGAAGACGGACTTAAAATTATCAGGGAGTTTTGGCAGTCGAAAGGAGTCGGTTCCGGTTTTTTTATGGAAGACGGAAGCGGCCTGTCGCATTTTAACGCGGTTTCGCCGGCACAGTTTGTTTCTGTTTTAGAGTACATGTCGAATAAAAGCATTTATGCGAAAGAATTTTTATACTCGTTGCCCGGCGTCGGTGCCGGGACCCTTTCCGGATTCGATTCGGACGTGTTCACCGAAAATAAGCTGAAGGCGAAAAGCGGTTCAATGGCTCGTGTGCGTTGTTATGCCGGGTATTTGGAAGCCGTTTCAGGACGAAAGATTGTTTTTTCAGTTATGTTCAACCATTTCTCCGGTACCCAGACCCAACTGGTTTCTGAAATCGAAAGTTTACTGCTTCAGATGAAAAATTTACTTTAGCCATTTGTCTGTTACAATACTTAAATAAAGTTAATTTTATCTTTTTATATGAGTTTAACCCATTGATAATCAGTTTTTGATTTCGAAGAAGAATTGATTTTCTCCACAAAAGGCATTGACTGATATTGTTATATGTCGTAACTTGTTCAATGAAACCATTAGATCAGATGAATCAAAAAAGATTCATAAAATAGGATAAGGAGAAGTAAAGTTCCCGGGAGTTAAGAATATCACTTAATCTAATTTCTTAGATGAGAATATTGTAATTTCTATAGATCGGGTTAGAAGAATGTTCCCTTGATATTTAAAATCTAATGGTACATAAATTAAACTGGACTAATACGATTTTAAATGATCTACGAAACCTTACAAATTCTGAAAGAACAAATCGAAACCTATTTTACCGAAGTTGGTCTGGGGAAGATTATCATTCTTGAAAACATAGCTTTGTGGGAATCCGGGAGCGCCAATGCTTCGAAAGTTGAAGATAAAGTGGTGATTACTTTGTTGAAACTTGAAGAAGAGGTAACCCTGAAAAATATTCCCAACTATAAAATCAAAGACAACAAAACCGAATACAAAAATCCACCTGTACATTTGAATATCTACCTTTTAATCAGTGCCAACTGCGATACCTACGACAAATCGCTTCGCAGTATTTCACGGGTAATCCAGTTTTTTCAGGGGAAAAAGGTATTTACTTCGGGCAACACCATTTATAACCGCACCAACGTTGCGTTAGACGTGCTCGACTATTTTAAGTTTATCGTTGAACTTTATACCCCGGGTTTCGAAGAGATGAACCATGTTTGGGGTACGCTCGGGGGGCGGCAGCTTCCTTCGGTTATTTACCGGGTACAGCTTGTTCAAATCGAACAGGATAAAAAGCTGGCTGAATCAGGACTTATTACTCATGTGGGAGGCGAACTTAACAACATTCAATAATGGCCTTTTCAGTAAAATATATACCGCTTTTGAACGTAAACATCCTTCATCTTTTTTTTCTGAATAAAGGATTAACCGAATATTCGGCCATGGATGATGAAGCAAAGGCCAGGCAATTGGGGAATTATAACCTGCAATCCATATTTTCGGTAGTCCCAACATTGGAAACCCGACAGAAATTAAACGGATACAACCTGGTTTTTAAAGTTTCCAATACTGGTTTTGCGATTTGGAGCAAGGTTGAGGGAGTTGATACTACTCCCTTTATTCCGCTGGAAGACGATTTGAATTTTACATTTCTGCTTCAGAAAAAAGACCCCGTTTTTTATAACTATACGGGATTGAAAATAGAAAATGCAGGAAAGTTGTATTATTTGTCGAACAGAAAATTAGCGTCAGAAGCGCCCAGCTTTCCGTTGATCCCCAAAGCGGGCGGTAATACAAAGCTGGATGAGCAGTATATTCTTTCGGCAGACGGGCAGGAGTCGGAATTAAAACAGTTACAGTTGAATGAAAAAATGAACCTGTTTGCCCTGGTGCGGATTTTTATGAAAGGCGACAACAGTTCGTTAAATGTGACCGATGCCCAGGGCAAGATTCAAAATCCCGCTACGGTTTTCGAAATCCGATTGAACAACCGAAAAACGACATGGCGTTACATTTTTAAAACCAACCAGCAGGTAACGGGCGGCGATGATGTTAAAAAGGAAGGGGGCAACTCAAAAATATTAATTACAAAAGCAGAACAGCCACTGACCCAAAACGGATTTATTTCCATCGAACTCGACGGGGCTGAATTACCCAATCCCGGCATACGGTTTATCAAACCGGATACGATAAACAACAAGTATTATTCTGAAATATATATGTAAAACTAAAACAAAAAATTATGGCAACATCTTACAAAACACCAGGTGTTTACATCGAGGAAATTTCGAAATTTCCGCCCTCGGTAGCTCAGGTTGAGACTGCTATACCCGCCTTTATTGGCTACACTGAATCCGCAGTTATTGATGGTGTGGATTATCATGCGGAAAGTATTATTAAACCGGTGAAAATCGGTTCACTTCCTGACTATGAATATTATTTTGGCGGAGCTCCCGATCCCACTTCCATTGAAGTGGTGCTGAATTCGGACGACTCGGTAAAATCGGCAAAAGTAAACGGGGTGAACCTGCTTTACGATACGGTTCGGATGTTTTATGCCAACGGCGGCGGCGACTGCTACATTGTTTCTGTCGGAGATTACAATTCTGTTTCTACCGATGTGGACAAACAGGAGTTGCTCGACGGGCTGGCAACGCTCGAAAAAGTGGATCTCCCGACATTGCTGGTCATCCCCGAAACGGTTCACCTTTCAGTTGCCGAAGCCGGCGAAGTCCATGCGGCTATGCTGAGCCAGTGTAATAAATTGCAGGATCGGTTTGCGGTGATGGATTTGGTGGCCGGCGATAAGGATATAACTCCTTCAACCGATCCGGT
>CAYWBV010000006.1:0-6067 GCA_964455785.1 uncultured Maribellus sp. | reverse complement strand
AATGATTTGTATGATTATTTCAAAGCCTTTTTTGATTTAACATTTACCGATAACAGTACAACCGACAAAAACTCGGCAGCAAGTATCCATACAAAATATGTAGCCGACGGTTCAAATTTCGACAACCTGCTGACTTTGTTGTACGATTACAACCATTTCAGCCAGGCAGCAAACAGTGATGCTCCGTCGCCAAACTGGGATAATCCGTTAATTGCCGACGATTTTAATGTCGATTTCAGCCCGCTGACTTTTGCTGCGCCTGCTACCGACAGAAACGACATTTATACGGCAACTTCCACAGCAACCAACGCAACACCCTATTTTAAGGCATTACTCGGAAAAATTACTGCGCTGGTCAACAGTTTTTATGCTGAACTGGAAGCATCGCGCGCCAACCGCACCGAAACGTTGCAGGAGGTGGACAAAGTTTACAAGGGAATTGTCGACGCCATTGGTCAGCAGGGAGTTGTGTTGCCGCCGAGTGGCGCTGTTGTCGGAATTTATGCAGCGGTTGACCGCGAACGGGGCGTTTGGAAAGCTCCGGCAAATGTAAGTATTACAGCAGTCAAAGGTCCTTCGGTGAACATTACCCACGAAGATCAGGAAAGCCTGAATGTGGATACCGAAGCCGGAAAATCGGTGAATGCTATTCGTGCTTTTACCGGAAAAGGAACGTTGATTTGGGGCGCCCGTACGCTGGCCGGAAACGACAATGAGTGGCGTTACGTCCCCGTCCGGAGGTTTTTTAATATGGTCGAGGAATCAGTAAAAAAAGCCACGGCGCAGTTTGTTTTCGAACCCAACGATGCCAACACCTGGGTAAAAATCCGGGCCATGATCGAAAACTTCCTTTCACTTCAGTGGAGGGCGGGAGCGCTGGCCGGTGCAAAACCCGACGAAGCATACTATGTGAGGGTTGGGCTGGGGCAAACCATGACGGCGCAGGATATCCTGAACGGGTACATGCACGTTGAAATCGGTATGGCAGTAGTACGCCCGGCAGAGTTTATCGTTCTCAAATTTTCACATAAAATGCAGGAATCTTAATCAGTAAAAATCTTAAAATAGTTTATTATGGCTACAAATTATCCATTGGTAAAGTTTCATTTCCAGGTGGAGTGGGGTGGAACAAAAATAGGATTTACCGAAGTTTCCGGGCTCGATGTGGAAACCGAAGTGGTAGAATACCGGCATGGCGCCATGCCCGAATATTCGAAAATTAAAATGCCCGGCATGCAAAAATACAGTAACATTACCCTGAAAAGGGGAACTTTTGCCAGCGATAACGAATATTTTGCATGGTGGAATACAGTTAAATTGAACACCATCGAACGGCGCGACATCACCATCAGTTTGCTGAACGAAGAACACGAACCGGTGGTAACATGGAAGGTAAAAAACGCCTGGCCAACCAAAGTGCAATCAACCGATTTAAAAGGCGACGGCAACGAGGTGGCCATTGAATCGATGGAACTGGTCCACGAAGGTCTAATCATTCAAAATGATTAAAAATGGCCAACTACTATCCTCCCTTGGGTTTTCATTTTAAGGTGGAATTTGCCAACCTGAAAAGTGAGTTTGAATTTCAGTCGGTGGCCGGTTTAACCATTGAGCTGACAACCGAAGAAATTGCCGAAGGAGGTGAAAACCGGTTTAAACATAAACTTCCGGTGAGGACCAGTTTCCCAAATCTGGTGCTGAAACGGGGATTGTTGACCGATTCGTCCTTAATTAAATGGTGCCGCGATGCGGTGGAGGATTTTAACATTGTTCCCACCGACATTACCATCAGTTTGCTGAACGAAGAACACGAACCGCTGATGACGTGGAATGTGGTACACGCTTACCCGTTAAAATGGTCGATGGCCGATTTTAATGCGGAGGAAAGTAAGCTGGTTATCGAAACCATCGAATTGGCCTACAATTATTTTAAAATTCAGTAAAATGCCCATCGAAATTAAGGAGTTGCATATTAAAATCAATGTGGAAGACAAACCACAGTCGTCTGATTCTGAAAAGATAAAAAAGGATGAAAAGGACAGGATTGTGGCTGCGTGTGTCGAACAGGTAATGGAAATTCTTTCAAAAAACCAGGAAAGGTAATATGAGCGGCGAATTGATAAAACTTCGGATAAAAGCCTACAGCGACGAACAGTTTTCGGACGAAGTTTCCGAAGGTGAGTTTCGAACGCTGTTGAACCCTGAAAATTATACGTTCAAATATAAAATTGAACAGAATGACGACCAGGCTTCCGGCACCAGTTCGGCGGCGCCAAGGTTTAACAAAGCTTTGCCCGAGGATTTGGAACTGGAGTTTGTTTTCGACCGGACCGGTGTGATTACCGACTATGGCGCGCCCGGAGGTTCCGACGATAAAACGTTTAAAGATGAAGGTGGCGGAATTATCGACGATGTGGAGAAATTCAAAAAAGTGATTTTCGATTACAACGGCGACGAACATAAACCCAACTACCTGGTTATTTCGTGGGGGACCCTTCTTTTTAAAGGAACCCTTTCAGAAATGGACATCACCTTTAAACTGTTCAAATCCGATGGGACACCGCTGCGGGCAGTGGCAAGGGCTAAATTCAAAGGTTTTGTGGAAGACGATCTCCGTGTAGCGATTGAGAACAACAGTTCGCCCGATTTAACACACGTGCGGATTGTTAAGGATGGCGACACATTGCCATTGATGGCGCACCGCATCTACGGGGATTCGAAATATTACCTTGAAGTGGCAAAAGCAAATCAAATCACCAATTTCAGAAAATTAACGGTTGGACAGAAAATTTTCTTTCCGCCCATTGAAAAAGCTTCATAAAAATGCCGGAGCAAAGAGTTATAGGTACTTCGCAATCGTCAGATCTGGTTACGTTTAAAGTTTTGGTTGATGGAGAAGAGCTTTCCAAGACCAACCAGGTGATGAGTATTGTTGTGGAAAAGGAAGTTAACCGAATCCCCACAGCGCGGATCGTTTTGCTCGACGGTGACCCGGCGGCCCAGGAGTTTGAACTAAGCAACCAGGATTTGTTTGTCCCCGGAAAGGAAATCGAAATAAAAGTGGGTTATCATTCGGATGAGGAGACCATTTTTAAAGGAATCGTCATCAAACACAACCTGAAAATACGCACCAGCCAGTCGTACCTGATTGTGGAATGCAAAGACAAAGCGGTAAAACTAACTGTCGGACGGAAAAGCAAGTATTTCTACGAAAGTAAAGACAGCGAAATTATCGGTGAAATTATCGATGGCTACGGTTTGGAAAATGAAATAGAGGAAACTCGTGTTCAGTTTAAAGAGCTGGTTCAGTATAATGTTTCTGACTGGGATTTTTGTGTTGTAAGGGCACAGGCCAACAGTCAAATCCTGGCCGTTAATGACGGCAAAATTACGGTTCAGAAACCCGATTACGGACAGGAGGAGGTGGAAACAGTCGCATTTGGGGCGACCATGCTCGATTTCGACGCTGAAATCGATGCTCGGAACCAGTTTCAAAAAGTGACTTCGTATGGCTGGAACGCAGCCGATCAGGAACTGTTGGAAATCGAGGGTACCGATCCCTCGGTGAGCCTGAATGGTAACATTTCTCCTGCCGATTTGGCCGGGGTGATCGGTCTCGAAAACCTGGAGTTAAAGAATGGCGGGGCTTCACCGGATGTAGTATTGCAGGAATGGGCCGATTCCAAAATGTTGTTCAACCAGCTTTCGAAAATAAGGGGACGAGTAAAGTTTCAGGGAATTCCGGGCGTAAAACCCAATACCACTTTAAAACTGGAAGGAGTGGGCGACCGTTTTAACGGGAAAGTTTACGTTTCGGCGGTTCGCCACCAGATTACCGAAGGGAACTGGACCGTGGACGCACAATTCGGAATCAACCCCAAATGGTTTTCTGAAACGGTGGATGTAAACGATATTCCGGCGGCCGGATTGATGGCGGCTGTTAATGGATTACAGATTGGTGTTGTTACTCAATTGGAGAGCGACCCGGACGGAGAGGACCGTATTCTGGTGCGGCTACCAATTGTTGACAACAGCAGTGAAGGAATTTGGGCGCGGGTGGCCACGCTCGATGCCGGAGAAAACCGCGGTTCGTTTTTTAGGCCAGAAATTGGCGACGAGGTGATCGTTGGGTTTATCAACGGGAATCCGAACGACGCCATCGTGCTCGGAATGATGAACAGCAGCGCCAAACCTGCGCCGTTCACCGCCAGCGACGACAACCACGAAAAAGGTTTCGTCACCCGCAGCGAGATAAAGTTCATTTTTAACGATGAAAAAAAGTCGGTCGTTTTGGAAACGCCGGGAGGGAAAAAGATTACGGTTGACGATGATGCCGGAATTATTCAGGTTGAAGACGAAAATTCAAATAAAATCACGCTCGACTCCGGTGGCATTATTTTGGAAAGCCCTTCTGATATTTCAATAAAAGCCACCGGGAATCTTACGCTCGAAGGCACAAACGTGTCGGTGAAGGCAAATGCGCAGTTTAAGGCCGAAGGTTCAGCCGGAGCCGAGGTTTCAACCAGCGCCATTGCGGTTTTGAAAGGTTCTATGGTTCAAATTAATTAATATGGGAGCAGCAGCGCGGATAACCGATATGCACACCTGTCCGATGGTAAATCCGGGAGGTGTTCCTCATGTGGGAGGGCCAATTCTTCCGCCAGGTGATCCTACTGTTTTAATTGCCGGAATGCCGGCAGCGCGGGTGGGCGACATGGCCACCTGCACGGGCCCGCCCGATTCCATTGTAAAGGGATCGGCAACGGTGCTCATCGGTGGAAAACCCGCGGCGCGGATGGGCGATTTAACAGCACACGGCGGAACAATTGTGGCAGGATGTCCTACAGTTATTATTGGAGGCTAAAAAATGGAAGCGACAAAATCATTTCTTGGAAGAGGCTGGAGTTTTCCCCCGGAATTTAACAGGGGAACTAAAGCGGTAAAAATGCTGGAAGATGAGGTTGACATCAAAAGCAGCCTCGAAATTTTACTTTCCACACGGCTTGGCGAACGGATTATGGTACCCAATTACGGATGCAACCTCGACGAGTTACTGTTTAGCCCGCTGAACCTGACCTTAAAAACATTTGTAGTTGACCTGATAAAAACCGCCATCCTTTACCACGAACCGCGCATCGATGTAAACAAAATCGAAATCGATCCTTTTGATGAGTTGAACGGGGTACTGCTGATAAACATCGACTACACCATCAGGACCACCAACTCGAGAAAGAACATGGTTTACCCCTTTTATAAAGAAGAAGGAAACGAAAGTTTCGGGTAAACAAGTACAAAAGCCAAACTTGGCTGAGTTTTGCCCGGAGGCAGAAACGACGAATGAAATGAATTGTAAAGCGAAAATTTATGGCAAATTGCGGTAAAGACATATTATCGGCACGCGAAGGGACCGGGCAGTTGCAGCGTTTTATCGAAGCATTGGATCCCAACTCGGTAAAACTGAACGATTTTAGTCTAAAGGAGTGGATGCAGTTTGCGTACCGGTTTGCCGAACACATCAATTATTTTAATACACTCGATTTTGAAAACCCGGCTGATAACTGGCAGGAGTTTTTTATCGCCGATCCGGAGCTGGAAGATTTTCTGCAATTAGTAGAAAATGGCGGAAACGTGCCGCCTCACCTGGCGCTGTTTGTCTGTTTTGTAAGATTGCTGGAGTTTTCAAAAAACCGGTTCAATAAACTCACCAAACGGCACCTCGATTTTTACTACCATCAAATTCTCCAAATCGAAAAATTGCCCGCCACACCCGATAAAGTTCACATCATTTTTGAGCTGGCCAAAAACAGCGTGGATGCAAAAATTGCTGAAGAAACTGAACTTGATGGCGGAAAGGATGCCGCAGGAAAAAAACGGGTTTATAAAACTTCCGAAGAATTGATTGCTAACCGGAGTATGGTTTCCAGTCTGATGAGTTTGTACAACGACCACGAGAACAGTAAATTAAAAGCCGCCACGGTTGCAAATTCCTACGACGGGGTTGGGACCGGCTTTCCGGATGGCGCGATAAAATGGTGGCCTTTTGGTTATTTCGGCGACGCCGGTTATC
>CAYWBV010000005.1:0-37433 GCA_964455785.1 uncultured Maribellus sp. | reverse complement strand
TACAATATCGGCTTGGAAGAAGTCAAAGGTGAGTTTGATGGCAAACCGTACCACGGCATTGTTTACTTCGCCCTGGATAAAAAAGGGCGTAAAAGAGGCCAGCCGGTTAAAGCATCGCTCATTGGTAAACAGGTAGGGGCCGAAAGCCTGAACAAACGCTGTGGCTACAATGCCCAAAACATCAGAAAGAACAAATTAGCTGAAACGTCCAGGCTGTTTATTGAATCTGCTCTGGCAATATCAAAAACCAGGACACAGTTTGAACGGCAACTTCAAAAGCAGGGCATTGATGTAGTGTTCAGGGAAAACAAGAACGGGCGCATTTACGGGATTACTTTTATCGACAATAACAGGCATACAGCGCTCAACGGCTCCCGTTACGGCAAGGCGTTTTCAGCCAATGCCCTTAATGAAAAATTCGGACAGGATACTTCCAAAGATATACCTAATGAAATTCCTAAAATTCGGAGCAGGGAGGAAGAAGCTGCAAACGGCATCTTTTCAATTATTGATTTCACAGGACAAGTCGAAAATTACGAGGAAGAAGCTTTTATCCGCCGGATGAAACGGAAAAGAAAACGAAAAAAACGTTAGCATGAACAATGACATAAAAATAAAACCATTTTTGAAATGGGCAGGAGGAAAAACTCAGTTGCTCCCCAGTATCAGGAACTTCTTCCCGTTAGATATGAAAAATACTGATACCTATATTGAACCGTTTGTTGGTGGTGGAGCCGTGTTGTTTCATATTCTCGTCAACTACCCCAATATAAAAAATGTAGTTATCAACGATATTAATCCCCGGTTAATAAATACCTATTTAATATTGAGAGAGAATCCGGTGGATTTACATTCAATACTGGAAAAATATCAAGCTCAATATTGGAGATTAGCACTGACAGAACAAAAACAGTTTTATTTGGAAAAACGGGAATATTTCAATTCAGGCAGTGCGGAGAAGACTGAATTGGCAGCGCTGTTTATTTTTCTGAATAAAACATGTTTTAACGGGCTGTACCGGGTAAATAAAAGCGGCACTTTCAATGTCCCTTTTGGACAATACGAGAAGCCCTTAATCTGTAACCGGGAGCTAATTCTAAGATTAAGCAGATTACTAAAAAAAGTTACAATTTTAAACGGTGACTACGCTCATACTATCGCAAACTTCCGGGGAAATACCTTTGTTTATTTCGACCCTCCGTACCATCCGGTTTCTCAAACTTCCAACTTTACAGCATATAGTATTGAATGTTTCGATGAAACGCAACAGGAGCGCCTTGCCTGCTTTTGCCGTTTGCTTGATTTCGACAGTAAGTGGATGCTCAGTAATTCCTGTCCGACGGACGACAACTTCTTTTACAAGCATTACAACGGTTATAAAATCCGGCAAATTGAAGCAGGGCGTTCAATCGGTGCCAGCAGTAAAAGCAGAGGAAAAATCAGCGAACTTTTAATTACAAATTATTGATTATGGCACAGGAAGACGATTTAAGGGCGTTGGGCAAAATCATCGATTTTATACGGGCAGTCAGTATATTGTTTGTGGTCATACATATTTATTGGTTTTGTTACGAGATGGTATCCGGCCAAAACCTGGATTTTGAAGTTGTGGACAAAATACTGATGAATTTTCACCGGACAACCGGTTTGTTTTCGTCGCCGCTTTGCACAAAGTTATTTGCCAACCTCCTGCTGGGCTTGTCCTGCCTTGGCACAAAAGGCGTTAAAGCCGAAAAAATCACCTGGACAAAAATAAATGTCAGCCTGGGTTTTGGCCTGTCCCTGTTTTACCTGAATTGGTGGATATTGGAGCTGCCTTTGCCGGTAACAAGCAAATCAGCCTTATATATATTATCCGTTTCTTCAGGTTTTATCCTTATGCTGGTTGCCGGAACATGGATGAGCCGCCTGCTGAAAAGCAACCTGATGGAGGATGTGTTCAACAGCGAGAACGAGTCTTTTATGCAGGAACAGCGGCTGATGGAAAACGAATATTCGGTAAACCTGGCAACCCACTTTGTTTACAAAGGAAGAAAGCGCCGGGGATGGATTAACGTGGTCAACCCTTTCCGGGCTTCCATAGTGCTGGGAACGCCCGGTAGCGGGAAGTCTTATGCTGTGGTCAACAACTACATCAAGCAACAAATTGAAAAGGGATTTGCCATGTATATCTACGATTACAAATTCCCTGACCTCAGCGAAATTGCTTATAACCATTTATTAACCCACTTGGACGGTTATGAAGTCAAGCCCAAATATTATGTGATAAATTTCGACGACCCGCGAAAAAGCCATCGGTGTAACCCTATTAGCCCTGCATTTATGACAGACATATCAGATGCGTGGGAAAGCGCCTATACCATCATGCTGAACCTGAACCGCACCTGGATTCAAAAACAAGGCGACTTTTTTGTGGAATCATCAATTATCCTTTTGGCGGCCATCATCTGGTTTCTGAAAATTTATAAAAACGGCAAATACTGCACCTTTCCCCACGCCATAGAGTTTCTGAATAAAAAATACGCCGATACGTTTACCATCCTGACATCTTACCCGGAGCTGGAAAATTATTTATCCCCTTTTATGGATGCCTGGGAAGGTGGGGCGCAAGACCAGTTACAGGGGCAGATTGCAAGTGCCAAAATCCCGCTTTCAAGGATGATTTCTCCTCAACTCTATTGGGTTATGACAGGCGATGATTTTACACTTGATATTAACAACCCAAAAGAACCAAAAATTCTTTGTGTGGGCAATAACCCCGACCGGCAGAACATATATAGTGCTGCCTTGGGACTGTACAATTCCCGGATAGTGAAACTGATAAACAAGAAGCACCGGTTAAAAAGTTCAGTGATTATTGATGAATTGCCAACGATATACTTCCGGGGGCTGGATAACCTGATTGCAACGGCACGAAGCAATAAAGTAGCCGTTTGTCTGGGCTTCCAGGATTACAGCCAGTTAACCCGTGACTACGGTGATAAAGAAAGCAAAGTCATTCAGAATACCGTTGGCAATATTTTCTCAGGACAGGTAGTAGGTGAAACCGCGCGGGTACTTTCCGAGCGTTTTGGAAAAATCCTGCAAAAACGGCAGAGTATGACCATCAGCCGACAAGACAAAACCACTTCCATTAATACGCAATTAGACAGCATCATTCCGGCAGCCAAAATCAGTAATCTCACGCAAGGAGTATTTGTTGGCGCAGTGTCAGATAATTTTGATGAGCGAATAGAGCAATTTAACATGTCCATGTTGATTAATGTTTACAACATTATACCAACAATTTTGTTGAGTGTTGTTCCGAGATTTATTTCATGACATACTTTCAGTCACTATATTTTTTTATGTGTCTGCTTCTATAATAAGAATTACAAATTCAAGACTGTTATTTGAAATATTATAAAAAGACATAGACATCTTTTTATGAAATATTTTATATCTTTACAGCGTATTTTATTAATCAGAAAGTATATGAAAATTTTGAAAGACACATCGATTGGAGAAGTAGTCAAGTTTAATTATAGGACAGCTATGTTTTTTCAGGAGCATGATATTGATTTTTGTTGTGGAGGAAAAAAAACGATTTCAGAAGCTAGTAAAGAAGTCGGCTTTGATACGGATGAATTCATCAAGAACCTGGAGAGCCTTGCAGGACAAGCTGATCCTGATACAGCTTATATCAACTCACTTAATTTAAGTGAATTATCAGAATATATTATTAAAAGGCACCACCGGTATGTTCACGACAGTATTCCGATCTTAAACAAAAACTTAAATAAGATTTGTGATGTACATGGGGAACATCATCCCGAACTATTGGAAGTTAACGATTTATTTACTCATTCAGTAGGGGCACTAATTAAGCACATGCAAAAAGAGGAGCTAATGTTATTCCCTTATATTCAAAGACTGGAGCAGGCATTCATTAATAAGTCTGAATTACCCGGAAGTCCGTTTGGTTCGGTTTCAAATCCAATTGCAATGATGATTGAAGATCATCAGCAGGAGGGTGATCGTTTTGATCAAATTTCGAAACTCACAAGAAAATATAAGGTGCCTGAAGATGCTTGTACGACCTATGAGCTGGCTCTTAATCAGCTTAAGGAGTTTGAGATCGATTTACATCGACATATTCATTTGGAGAATAATATTTTATTTCCAAAAGCTATTGAGCTCGAAAAAAAATTTATGTGATGGAAAGCCTGAATACACCTATATTAAAGATTCTTAAAGAAGGTGATACGTTGAAGCTTTATGAAGTAACTGGAAGGACAGGTATGAGTATGCCTTTGCATTACAGCACCCGGGAGGCAATAGTTATTATACAAGATGGTAGTGCCGTATTACACATTGATGATCAAAAACTCCGGTTACAAAAAAATGATTGTTATATCATTCCAGCAGGAAGAATCCATAGCCTGCAACTTAAGACAGAATTTAAATCGTTGGTCATCATGGGACAGGACTCAAAAATCGAATTTGTTTAAATAGATAATAGTTATGCTAGTTAAAACGACAGAATACGCCATTAGGTCTTTAGTTTACATCTACATCCAGAATATTCAAGGTGAGAGGCCTGGTTTCAGAGAAATTGCAGAGAATATTGACTCACCGGAAGGATTTACAGGTAAAATACTTCAGATTTTGACACGAGCAAAATTGATTTCTTCAATGAAAGGCAGAGGAGGTGGTTTCTTCTTTGATGATCCGGAGAAGCCTTTAACCCTATTTAATGTCATAGAAGTGACTGAAGGACAGGAGTTTTTCCATAAATGCGGTTTTGGGTTGCAAGCATGCGATGCAAATAACCCATGTCCAATGCATGATGAATATGCTGTCGTCAGAGGCTCATTTTATAAACTGGTAAACAAACTCACTATACAGTCACTTGCATCAAAAATCAATCAAAATAAAGCAGTTTTGAAAAGACTGCAGATAGTTTAAAAATAATGGAGGAGATGTTAGGATGAAGAATAGAAATACTTTAAAAATAATTTCATTATTAGTATTACTAAGTGTTGTTACAGCATGCAATCAATCTCGAAAAAATTCAGGGGAATCTGTTTTTGTTGAATCAAAAGAATGGAATGCCGATAACTTAAAACATGTTACACAGGATATGATTGCACCACCTGCACTGCCCAAACATGATCAAATTGCAAATGGTGCTCCCAAGGTTGTTGAAGTAACACTAACAGCAATAGAAAAGAAAATGGAAATAGCACCTGGGGTGAGAACCTGGGCTCTTACTTTTAATGGGACAGTTCCCGGACCTATGATTGTTGTACATCAAAATGATTATGTCCAACTAACTTTAATAAATAGTGAAACAAACACGATGGTACATAACATCGATTTTCACGCAGCTACAGGGGCCATGGGTGGAGGAGATTTGAGCAATGTCGCTCCCGGACAACACGCAACTTTCAGATTCAAGGCTACAAAACCGGGTGTGTTTGTTTATCATTGTGCGCCCGGCGGTATTATGGTGCCTCTGCATGTTGTTTCAGGAATGAATGGTGCAATAATGGTACTTCCACGCGATGGGTTGAAAGATGAACTTGGTAATTCGATCCACTATGACAGAGCCTTTTATTTAGCTGAACAAGATTATTATTTGCCTAAAAATGGAAATGGAGAATTTAAAGAATATGATTCACCGACAGAGGGTTTCCCTGATCTGATAGAATCAATGAAAACCCTTACTCCAAGCCACCTGGTTTTTAATGGGAAGGTTGACGCCTTAATAGGTACAAATGCTTTAAAGGCAAATGTTGGCGAAAAAGTACTTTTTATAACTTCCCAGGCAAACCGTGACACAAGGATTCATCTTATTGGAGGCCATGCAGATTTGGTTTGGTTAGGTGGTTCTTTCAATGATACTCCGGTTTCAAATTATGAATCTTGGCCAGTTGTGGGAGGATCAGCGGTTGCTTCGTTGTATCAATTCAGAGAGCCAGGAACTTACACTTACTTAAATCACAACTTAATTGAGGCGTTTGCATTTGGAGCGATAGCTCAAATTACTGTTGAAGGGAATTGGAACGATGATTTGATGAAGCAAATTAATGAGCCGTGGCCTTGAAAATGAATGAAAACAATAATTAAAAATTAGAAAGGGAGATAGAAATGAAAACAAAATATAGTCCAATACACCCAGACTATTATGAATTATTTTCAGAGGAACTAAAAAAAGAAAGTAGCAGAGTATTCTATTTTAATAGTGAAAACGAGGTGGACGAGGTAAAAGGTAAAATTACTGGGTTGAAAAAAAAGAATGCTTTTGAAGAATATCTGGCTTTTAGCTTTGGGGACGAAGTCCGCATCGACCGGATTATTGTCATTAACGGGAAACCGGGTCCGGCTTACGACGAGTATAACACCTACGCGCTGGCTTGCCTGAATTGCAATGTCCAGTCCGATTGACAGCCATACTCCTGATTTGATTATTGCGGAAAATACAAGCATAAAAATTGGCAAATGATGAATGAAAATGATATTCTGGTCAATAAGATCAATACACTCCGAAAAGAAAAAAACGCGGTTATCCTGGCGCATTATTACCAAATTCCTCAGATACAGGAAATTGCAGATTTTGTTGGCGATAGCCTTGACCTGTCACGAAAATCTGCAGAAACAAACGCGGATATTATTGTTTTTGCAGGGGTCAATTTCATGGCGGAAACAGCCAAAATATTATCGCCTCAAAAAAGGGTCTTCATTCCCGACCTGAACGCCGGCTGTTCCCTTGCCGAGTCGTGTCCGGCTGAAGCTTTTAAAACATTCCGGGAAAAATATCCCGAACATCTGGTTGTCGCTTATGTCAACACAACAGCGGAGATTAAGGCCATGACCGATATTACCTGCACTTCCACGAATGTTGTTCAAATTATCGAAAGTATTCCGAGAGAGCAGAAAATTATTTTTGCCCCCGATCGGAATCTTGGAAACTACCTGAATAGTATTACCGGAAGAAACATGTTGCTTTGGAACGGGGCCTGCCATGTGCACGAGGAGTTTTCGCTGGAAAAGATGCTATCCATCAAACAGAATTATCCTGAAGCCAAATTAATTGCGCATCCCGAGTGCCAGAGACCAGTGGTGATCGCTGCCGATTTTGTAGGTTCTACTTCTGCTTTGCTCCGCTTCACGGAAACAGATCCCGGGAATGAATACATTGTGGCAACCGAATCGGGCATCCTCCATCAAATGCGAAAACACAACCCGCACAAAACATTCATTCCGGCGCCTCCAATCGACTCAACCTGCGGTTGCAGCGACTGTCAGTTTATGAAACTCCACGATCTGCAAAAAATATGCGACAGCCTAAATGAGGAAAAGTTTGAAATAAATTTGGATACTGAAATCATGGAAAGAGCAAGGAAACCTATTCAGCGAATGCTCGAATTGTCAGCTTAGATAGAACACCTGTTATAAATTCAACGCATTAAACACTATTAAAAAGGAGATTGAAATGAAAAATATCAACATGAAAAAATATTCTTTTATTGCAGCAAGTTTGGTTTTAATATTGGGTATATCCTGCAGCTCACCCAACAAGGAAAATAGCACAAATATAACAACAGGAAAAAGTGCAACTTCAGAGACAGTAGAAAAAAGCGCTAAACCAACAAAAGCAGCTGTCAACGTCGGGCAGACATTGTATTCTGACAAAGGGTGCCTGGTTTGCCACCAGTTGAATGCAAAACTGGTTGGCCCTTCTACCAAAGATATTGCAGCGGCTTATTCAGGAAACAAAGCGGGTTTGACTGCATTTCTGAAAGGGGAAAGCAAAGCGATTGTTGACCCGGCTCAGGCTGGCATAATGCAACCACAAATAGCTATTACAAAAGCTTTGCCTCCTGAAGAATTAGACGCATTAGTTGACTATATCCTTTCAATTAAGTAACCGTGAAAATCATGAAACGAACGCTTCCCTATTTATTGGCATCAGTGTTAGCAACCTTTGGATTACTGACCTTATTTCTGAGTAGTTCAATCCTATTTGATTTGTTTGGCATCCGGGCTAAAGAGGGAAATTATGTACTGTTTGTTGTTTGGGCAAACTTTATCTGCAGTTTGCTTTATCTGGCCGCAGCGTATGGCCTTGTAAAACTGATGAGTTGGCCGTATAAAATTTTAATGATTGCTGTCGCCGTTTTATTCATCGCCTTTGCAGACCTGTTGATTCACATTAATCGTGGCGGTTTATATGAAACCAAAACTATCGGAGCTTTGGTTTTCAGAATTAGTGTCACCCTGCTATTTGCATTTTTTTGCTATCGCCGGTTAAAAGAGGAAAAACAATCCATCATTTGATGCTGACCATAAATTGATATTCTAAGAATAGCCCAACTCTGCTTTTCCTTTTTCGGTGAGCTTTTCTACCGACCAGGCAGGCTCCCATACCAGGTTAATGTGAACATCAAACCCAGGGTACTTGCCTTCGAGTGTTTGTTGTGCATCTTCAATAATGATTCCTCCCATAGGACACCCGGGAGAAGTGAGCGTTAGTGCAACATCAATCTTTTTGCCCGGGGCATCGTAAGTGACGCCGTAAACCAGTCCCAGGTCAATAATATTCACCATCAACTCAGGATCGACAACCTCCCCGAGCATTTCAATTATTTTCTTTTCTTCTGTATCCATCACGCGATTATTTTTTTGTTGGTTTGTGTAAAACGATTTTAAAAATATTAAAGTTATAAAGTGCCACCGACAACAACAGAAAAATGCCACTTATCAGCACTAAAATTTTATTCGTTGCGGAAATTCCGATCAATAGCACACCAAAGCCGACGGCAAAAAGCCATACTTGCGCAGTGGCCACTTTTTCAGAATAAAGGTCTTTCGGCAACGGAAGAACCACCTTTCCAACCTTGCCGCGGTAAACTTTCAGCCAAACAATAAAAGGCAACGTTTTGTAGGTTTGCCCCATGACGAGCGAAGTAATGAAACCAATGACAATCGCACTGCCATAGGCCACCGAAAGGGGGATTGTGAGCATTTTCAGAAAGTTGAAATTAAGCAGGAGCGTAAAAATCAGGAACAAAGGAATCACAAGGATTGCAAACGAAAGTACGGACTGTTTCATGCCAATATCCAATTGTTTTTTCACCCGCTTTTTATAGGCTTCCACCAGAAACGACAGGTAACTGACGATTCCTGCAACGGCCAGCACCACGCTAAAAACTACCCCAATTTTAAATTGCAGAAACAGGGAGATGATACCAACAGGCAAGCCAATATTGATAGCATAAAAGGTGAAGTTTAATTTTTTTGTATTCACATGGTGGGCGACCATAAACATTGGCAATAATTTACTGCTGACGCCGATGATTAGTTGGATAAACCATCCCACGATACCTGCATGTGCATGCAATTTCAGCAGTTCCACATGCGAAACTTTCAGAAAGGGATGGCGCAGGTTAATTGCCAGGGTTAATCCGGCCAGGACCGTGAACAACAGCCAGATGACCGAACTGATGATAAAGGTACGTTCAATCACTTTTTTGTTGGAAGTATGTGCGGTGAACAGGACGTTGGCAACAAACAAACCGACAGAAATTACAATAAAAACGCCGGCGATAAACATCAGCGTTCCAAATGAAAACTGCCAGAAAGCGAAAGCCAGCAGTAGCGTGCCGACGTCCAGCAATACAAATGAAATTTTTGCAAGTGTTTCGCTGTAAAGTTTCACTTCCATAATTACCGGGAGCAGTTGGTAAAGCGCCCCAAAAATGATCATGGTAATCCACCCCAGCACCAGCAAGTGGGTGATGGCAAGCAGCTTCGCATTGAAAAAATGTTGCGTGAAAACTGTAGGATGAAAAACAATCAGCAGGGTGACCCCGAGCCAGGTCAGTCCCCCGAAAACAAAATGCGGAACAACCACCTTGGGCGAAGGTGCATTTTGGCTGGCTATCTGGTTCATTTATTTGTGAATCAAAAGTTTGACATTATGATCATCCACCTCGGCAATCCAGGTTTTAAAATTCCGTTCGGCCAATTCGGGCAATAAATATTGGGGCACTTTTTTATGATGAACATAGAGTGCGCCATTTTCTTTTAGTTTTTCCAACTCTTTTAAAATGGTAACCATCGGCAGGGGCATTTCCAAATCACGAACGTCAATTTCATGAATCTCTTTACTACAATTGGCAACTTTCTCCTTATGTTCGGCTAACGAAATCTCAAATATCGAGCCTTCGGGATATTCTTTTTTATTGGCTTGTCTCACCTTTAAGAAATAGGTAAAAACAACATCACCTTCCGTTTTAACCAAACTATCGAATCCCTTATCGCGAGCAATTTTGATAAGGGGTGTCGGTTCAAAAGAGTTGATTACTTCCAGCCCATATCCGTCCTGAAGCAACATTAGTTCCCTCATAATTTCATTGAACGGATCGCCTCCTCTTTCCAGGGTGGGCCTGACATCCAGCGAATTTATCTTAGACGATTTGATAGCCTTTAAAATCTTCGGATTTGCAATTTCTTCGGACATATCTTGTTTTCCTGTTGAATCATCTTCAAGTTCGAATCCAATTCTGACAAGCGCCTGAAACAATTCTTCAATTTCGCACTTCCCAATTCGGGCAGCATCGCTAATGCTTGTCCTTGAGGCCAGTATTCCACGGAGTAACGGATTCCTTAGCTTAGTGAAACTTGGACTAACTGAAATAATCGTTTCAATAGCCTGTGAATTTGTTTTTATCAGAGCTGATATTTTTGTTTCACTATTAATCTTCATTATATCAGAATTTAAGTATTCAACATTTAAAATCCTCCTCTTGATATTGCCATTCCAAGAAAAGCAATTACCAAGGCCAATAACAAATTAAGCATGCCAGTCCAACGGGCCAGTAATTTGAATTTCTTCCCTGCAGATTTCTGCATCTCGTTAATTGATTTCATTCCATAATAAAAATCATGGATACCTCCAATCAGCAACATCAATAAAAAGAGGGATACTTTGACAACTACTAATTTACCATAGCTACTATGGGTGAAGAATTCAACTGTAAATGGTATTTCACGAAAATACATGTTCAAAATCCCGGTTAATAGTAAGAGCACTATTGCAAACCATCCAAAGAACCGGAATTTGATACCAGTCTTTTCAAGTAATAATACACGGTTAGGCTGTTTTTTAATGCTTGGTAATAAAACAAGGGGGATGAAGAGCATACCTCCTATCCAAAATGCAGCACATACAATATGAATAAAAACCGATATAAAATAACCTATTCGCATAATAGAATAATGTGGTTTCTAATCTTCGTAATAATTCTAAAATTTGAAAGAAAAGCTACTCTTTCATCCCATTGTTCTATCTCCTCTTTATGGTTTTTAACTCACTTTCAATTTACTGATCTTTACTTCCCAAACATCTGGGCCTTCCTTAAGATATTCCCAACCAAATTCATCGCCTTTCTCAGCTGTAAACTGATAATAAAGTGGTTTTGGATCATGATCATTATGAAGAATAAAGGATTCGCCCGGAGTAAGATCTTCATATTTTTGAAAGATGGTAGGATGTTTAAACCTAGGTTCGATTTTTGTCGCATCTAATTTTTCCATAATTGAATATTTTAATTTTTATATCACGCCAAATATACGAAAATAAATTTATAAAAAGACATCAATATCTTTTTATAAATTTATTCTTCAAACGATTGGTTGGTTACAGAATCTTTTTTTACGCTAATAAATTATACAACACCTTGAGTAAGCATGGCATTAGCTACTTTTATAAAGCCACAGATATTTGCCCCATTTACGTAGTTTACTGTTTCAGCTTCTTCTTTGCCATATTTTACACAAGATTCATGTATGCTTTTCATAATGGCTTTCAATTTGGCATCAATTTTTTCACGCGTCCAAGATAGCCGGATTGAGTTCTGTGTCATCTCGAGACCTGATATAGCTACACCGCCCGCATTAGCCGCCTTTCCTGGTGCAAAAAGAATTTTATGCCTATGAAACTCGTTAACTGCGTCAGGCGTACATGGCATATTTGCTCCCTCAGCTATACACTTACAACCGTTTTGAATAAGTAATTTGGCATTGGTGCTATCCAGCTCATTTTGTGTAGCACACGGTATAGCAATATCACATTTTATTCGCCAAGGCCTCTCCCGGGGGAAATAAGTAGCATTCGGATATACTTCAAGATATCTAACTAAACTCTCTCTATGTACATTTTTAATAAGTTTAATAAGTTTTAATTTTTCATAATCGATACCTTCGGTATCGTAAAGATAGCCCCCCGTGTCTGATACTGTCAGAACCTTTCCGCCAAGCTCAATTATTTTTTCGATCGCAAATTGTGCCACATTGCCGGAGCCACTCAGTACCACGGATTTACCTTCTAAAGAATCATTCCGTCTCCTCAGCATTTCCTGAATGAAGTATACCACACCATATCCCGTAGCTTCAGGACGCAAAAGACTGCCACCAGATTCTGATCCTTTTCCTGTAAAAACACCTACAAATCTATTTGATAATCGCTTATATTGTCCAAACATGTAACCAATTTCCCTTCCTCCTACACCAATATCGCCAGCGGGTACATCGGTAAACGAACCCACGTGTCGATATAATTCAGTTACGAACGACTGGCAAAATTTCATTACCTCAAAATCTGTTCTGCCTTTAGGATTAAAATCAGAGCCTCCTTTTGCACCACCTATTGGAAGTGAGGTTAATGCATTTTTTAAAACCTGTTCAAAAGCCAGAAATTTAAATATACTTTGATTTACACCGGGATGAAATCGAAGGCCTCCTTTAAATGGACCGATTGAACTATTCATTTGTATCCTATATCCTCTGTTTATTTGTATCTCACCATGATCGTCCAGCCAAGGCACTCTAAAGCTAATTACTCTTTCCGGTTCTACCATACGCTCTAAAATTTTATATTTTAGGTATATCGGATTCTCAAATATGAATGGGATCACACTCTCTGCCACTTCCTTTACTGCTTGGTGGAACTCTGGCTCTTGCGGATTTTTTCTTATCAACTGTAACATAAAATTATCAAGGTACTTCTGTATTTTTAATGTTTCCATTATGATTTTTATTTAGTGAATTTTACTTAGAAATTGCAAATATAAAAAAATATTCCATAAAAAGACATTGATATCTTTTTATGGAATACTAATTGGCTTTTCCTTTAGGAACTGCTACAAATGTAATGATTTACCTATTCTTGCTAGTGATTAAAAATTAGAGAAAGGTATTATTTCCGAGTATTAAATGCAACGTTAATTTTGTAATTGCTAAAGTATATAAAGAGTTCATTATCCTTAAATTGTTATATTTGTGTTAACAAGAATTCCATAACGAATTGAGATATAAAAAATCTGCGGGTTTATAATTTTACAAATATTTTACAAGTTGATTCTCAATCCGTTTGTGATATAATAAATGAAATAAATATGAGGAAACAAGGCAGATTATCCTGGGATCAAAGATCGGCCGTAGCAAAAAGTAATCAGTTAAAAGCCTTTGATGTACAACGAAACAAGTGTCCGGTTATTAATAGTGATCTTATGGGGATTTCTGTTTTAAGCCATAATGACGTGGTCCAAATTTTACATGATCATGAAACATACAGCAATGCAGTATCACAACATTTGTCAGTCCCGAACGGAATGGATCCTCCTGAACATAGTGAGTATCGTCAAATTATTGAAAAATACTTTACTGATGATAGTATGAAAAATTATGAAAATTTGTGCAGGGATTTGGCAGTTAAACTAATTGAGCAGGTTTTAAAGAGGGATACTATTGAATTTATATCTGATTTTGCGTTACCTTTTGCAACACAGAATCAATGTGCATTTTTACACTGGTCTGCAAGGTTACGAAACATATTATTAAGATGGACACTACGAAGCCAAGAAGCTATTCGCAACCAGGATAGATCGGATATTTCAGCCATTGCCCGTGAGTTTGAGGAACTCATCGATGGTTTATTAGAAGATAGAAAAAAAGAAAGCAAACATTCCGATAATGACATATTAGCTTCTTTAATGAATGAAAAGGTTTGGGGCCGCACATTGAGCAATGAAGAAATCTCAAGCATATTAAGAAACTGGACTGTGGGAGAGATAGGGACTATATCAGCTTCAGTAGGAATTTTAGCACATTTCTTGGCTGAAAATAATGATATTCAAAATCAATTACGTGATGAACCTTCCTCGTTATTTAAAGCCATTGACGAAATTTTGCGTATTCATGGCCCGTTGCTTGCCAACAGAAGAATTACCACGAAGCCTGTTAAAATTTCAGGTCAGGAGTTTGAACCAGAGGAAAGGATTTCACTTATTTGGATATCGGCAAATCGTGATCCTAAAGTATTCGATAATCCGGACCAGTTCCGCTTGGATCGAAATAGTTCTGACAACTTACTTTTTGGAGCAGGTATTCACGTTTGTCCAGGAGCCCCACTTGCTAGACTTGAGTTACGCGTGTTTATGGAAGAATTTTTAAAGAGAACAAAAAACATAACCTTAGTTACTGATTCACCTCCTGTCCATGCTATATATCCGGCTAGCGGCTATGCAATATTACCGTTGATGGTTTATTAAAAGCTTTATGTGGTAACGCAGCCTTCAGACGCAGAAGATACTGTATTTCTGTATTTTACCAATATTCCCGGATTTAACGTACTTTCAGGTTTTTTCCATTCTTTTCTGCGGAGTTCGATTTCTTCTTCTGTAATGTCAACATCAATGCGATTGCTGGCAATATCAATCGTAATTATATCGCCATCCTTAATTAATCCAATTAATCCACCTTCCCAGGCTTCAGGTGTAATATGTCCCACAACAAATCCATGCGAACCTCCGGAAAAACGGCCATCAGTAATCAATGCAACTTTCTTGCCAAGTCCGGCTCCCATCACAGCACCGGTTGGTTTTAGCATCTCCGGCATGCCGGGCGCTCCTTTGGGACCGCTATACCGAATTACTATAACTTCGCCAGGCTGAACTTTTGTACGAATTCCCTCAATTGCATCAAATTCATTATCGAAAATTCGGGCTGGTCCCTCGAAACGTTCTCCTTCTTTACCCGTTATTTTTGCAACCGCACCCTGGGTGGCAAGGTTTCCATACAAAATTTGAATGTGCCCGTTTTTTTTCAGGGGTTTCTCCTTTTTGGAAATAATTTTTTGGCCTTTTGTCAGGTCTGCAACCTTTTCGAGGTTTTCTCCAATAGTCAGGCCGGTTACTGTCATGCGATTTCCATTTAAAAATCCCTCTTTTAATAAATACTTCATTACTCCGGGGATACCGCCAATGTTATGTAAATCTTCCATGAGGGATTTACCGCTTGGTTTTAAATCGGCTAATAGCGGAGTATGGTTACTTATGTTCTGAAAATCATCAATAGAAAGAGGCACATCAACGGATTTGGCCATGGCAATAAGATGGATAACAGCATTTGTTGAACCTCCAAGCGCCATTAGTAACGTAATTGCATTTTCAAAAGCCTCTTTGGTCAAAATATCTCTGGGTTTTATATCTTTTATAAGCAGCTCTTTTATTGCTTTCGCAATTAATTCAGGTTCTTTTTGTTTTTCTTTACTCATTGCAGGATTAGATGATGTAAACGGAAGACTCATGCCGAGGCATTCTATTGCAGCCGCCATTGAATTTGCTGTGTACATACCACCACAAGCGCCTGCTCCGGGAATACAATTTTTGATAATGCCCTTATAATCTTCATCCGTAATATTATCGGTTATTCGTTCGCCATAAGCTTCAAATGCAGAAACAATGTTCAAATCCTGATTTTTCCATCTTCCTTTACGCACTGTTCCACCATACATAAGTATTGCAGGCCGGTTTAACCTGCCTAATGCAATCATCGCTCCAGGCATGTTTTTGTCACATCCAACAATCGGAATTACAGCATCATAAAATTGCGCACTTACTACTGTTTCTATAGAATCGGCAATAATTTCGCGTGAAGGCAAGGAATATTTCATCCCTTCCGTACCGTTTGTGATTCCATCGCTAACGCCAATAGTATGGAAAATGAGCCCATATAATTCTTTCTGAAAATCAATTTCTTTTTTTACCAATGAGGCCAGCTGGTTTAAATGCATGTTACACGGGTTGCCCTGAAAACCCGTGCTCACAATACCAACCTGTGCTTTTTTCTGGTCGCCCTCGCTCATCCCAATAGCATATAGCATTGCTTGTGCAGCTGGTAAGCTTTCGTCTTGCGTGATTGTTTTACTATAGCTGTTTATTTGCTTTTTCATCTTGTTAAATTTATTTATTTATTAAATTGTAAAGAATGGAATTTGCATGAAGTTTTAATCATTTCGTTTAACATAAATCCATTTTTATTCTTCTAGTATACTCTCAAATATTAGATTTTATCGTCTTTAGATTGGCAAGAATCATTTGTTTGTGTAAGAATTAATCGCAGGGAGGAGTCTTTAGAGAAATAAACCCAGGCCCAATCTATGAATATAATTAGTTTATTGCGTACACTTAAAATCAGCATCAGATGCAGAAACATCCAAATTAGCCAGGCAAAATATCCCTTAATCCGAATAAAAGGAAAATCAACTACTGCTTTGTGCCGGCCAATGGTTGCCATTGACCCCAAATCTTTATATTCATATTCTTTTAGCGATCTACCTTGAATTGTCCTTTTAAAGTTTTTAGCTAAATATAAAGCCTGATTAATTGCTACATTGGCTACCTGAGGATGACCTTTGGGATATTTAGGTGTTTCCATGTAAGCAATATCTCCGATTGCATAAATATTATCACTATTAATAACTCTGTTTTGGCGATTAACAATTAAGCGATTTCCTTTTGTTATGCTTTTTGAAGGCAAGCCTTCAATTTGGTTTGCAATTACACCAGCAGCCCATATTACTGTCCTAGTATGTATTTGCCTACCACTACTTAATTTAAGCATTGAACCATCATAATCCGTCACAAATGTTTCAGTAAGCAGTTGTACTCCCATATTTTCCAAATACTTTCGAGAGGCGTGGCTAGCTTTGAAACTCATATTGTTTAATGTGTTTTGGGTACCCTCAATCAGGCTAATCTTAAATTTTGAGAAATCTATCCTAGGATAATCTTTTGGCAGAATATTCTTTTTTATTTCAGCAAATGCACCGGCAAGTTCAACGCCTGTAGGCCCGGCACCCACAATAACAAGATTTCGTAAAGCCTCTTTTTCCGTTTCTTTCGCTGAAATAATATTCTCAAATGTTTGTAAAATGTGGTTTCGGATTTTTATGGCGTCGTAGGTCGTTTTTAAGGTAAATGAATGCTGACAAATTTTATTGTTATTAAAAAAATTGGTTTTACAGCCAACCGCTATTACAAGGTAGTCATATTCAAAATCGCCTATGGTAGTGGCTATTTTATTTTGTTCCGGATGTATCCTGGTTACCTCAGCTAACCTGATGAGCACGTTGCTTTTGTTTTTAAAAATATGGCGGAACGGAAAAGAAATATTCGCGGGTTCAATTTGCGAAGTAGCTACCTGATAAAACAGAGGCTGGAATTGGTGGTGGTTGATTTTATCGATTAAGAGCACATCGAATAATTTTTTATCTAATTCCCTGGCAAGTTGGATTCCCCCAAATCCACCGCCAACTATTATTATTTTTTGTTTAGCGACCATTTTTATTAATTGTTTCTGTTATCTTGAAAAAATGAACGGCTCAGCTATTCAGTAACACATCTCTCAGCACTACAACATGATTTATTTTTGGATTTTTTGCAGCATATATCAAGCTAATAGTTTCATGCCTTGCCAATTGCCTGATATTATTTAATTGGTTTTCCTTTTCTTTTAATTCAATCTGATATCTGAAAGAAAATTCTTCAAAACGCTCTTTTTTGTGGTCAAACCATTTTCTTAATTCAGGAGAAGGGGCAACATCCTTATTCCATTCATCAAGATTTGCATTTTTTTTAGTAACACCACGTGGCCAAAGCCTGTCTACCAGAATACGATATCCGTCATCGTCTGCCGGTTCATCATAAATCCGTTTAATTTTTATATGCATCATGACATTAAATTTCTTTTCAGTTCTTATGCAATCGTACCAATAATCCAAATTCTATATGCTTTCTTCCAACGGGCTTATCATCTCCCTAAAAATTAATTCTTGTAATGAAGATACGATGACCGTAAGAAGTATAATCTAGTAATCGTTGTTTTTGAATTATGTATTGGCTATTAAGTCAAAATATTCATCATCTTCATTTTTGCCGCCATAACCTTTACCAACTTTCTCATGTGTTTCTACAAATTCAATACTTTCAATCCATTTCACCATTTTATAGCCTAACTGGTTTTCTACACGTAATCTTAAAGGGGCTCCATATACCTCAGAAAGCATCTCATAATTCATTTCCCACGCCAATATTGAGCCAGGCTTCAAGCAATTTTCAATGGAGTGAGTATCATAATAAGGGCCTCCATACAAACCTTCTCCGAAAGAGTAAAAAGCTACCGTGGTTACATTCGGAAAAGGTTTCACCAAATCAACTAAAGCCTTTATGGGTAAACCTCCCCATTCCGCAACTCCCGACCATCCCTGAATACAATGATGCATTGTAATATTCTGTTCTTTTCCAAGTTTCATTAAATCATCAAGTGATATTTCCACAGGGTTTTCAACCAGTCCGCTTACTTTAAGTTTATAATCTTTGAATTTATTTTCAGCTAAATCTTTCCACTCTTTAGAAACCGGAAGTTTACCGTTGGGCCAGAAAAATTTGGATATATCTTCTTTATTATAATATGGTTTAGGTTTAAGTTTATTTATTGTAATCTTCCACAAATTACCATTAATAAAGCCACTGGTTTTCTGCACCCAACGAGGTTTATTCCATGATACCCAATGTGCGTAAACAAAAAATCCAATGGTAAAAAGAATAATGGCAATTCCGATGTATAAACCTCTAGTATCTGTGTCATTATCTGTGCCGAGAGTAATATGGTTCATATTTCTGACAAAACCCGTCATAACAACCATGCTTACATGTATAATAAGAAAAACCAAGTATGACAGCATTACTAAGAAATGCACTGACCTTGCTCCCTGCCTGTTGCCAAATAACTTGGGTAACCAGTGAAATCTATTTTCAATAGCAGGAGACATGCTCATACCACTGAGCATCGCAATTGGCGCCAGAATAAATATCACCCCAAAATAAGCAAGCTGCTGAAGGGCATTATAATGATAAAATCCATTTGGTTCTATGGGCATATTAAATGTTGCGTAATGCACAAATACACTCCATGCGTCTGGTAAAATTTGCCATGAGGTAGGCACTATTCTTAACCATTGATTACCAGAAAACAGTAGTACAATAAATATAACTCCATTTAAAACGAAAAACGGTACATGAATAAAATGCCAGCCACGGGCGATACCCACAGTGTGGCGATACCCTGGCAAGCCAAGAATAGGACTTATATATCGGGCGTCATCCTTTGCAGTCCATAATTTATCTTTTGGAACATTTACCGGAGTAAATTTTAACCATTCGGAACCGGGTTCACATCCTTCGTTAAAATACAACCTGGGATGATCAAATAATATGGAAAGTCCACTTCTTATCAGTATTACAAGAAAGAAAAAATTTATCCAATGACAAAGGATCAGCCATGCCGGAAAACCTTTGACACTGACTTCTGTGGTAGAAAGCAATGCCTCCGATGGGTCTCTTGGCAAACCGAATATTAAAAATTGTACCCATGCTACGCCAACTGTCGCCAACAAAGCAATGCCAATAATTATAAAAACTCTGGGTTTCAGCCCAATAATTAATCTTCTGTCTTCAGGGAAATGAACCGCCCTTTCTGCTTGATTAAAATGTGTGAACATAATTTATTTTTTTTAGACAATACCTCTTTCAGCACAACTGCCTGATTGAATTTGGTGTTTTTTGCTGCATATAGTAATGTAAGTGTTTTCTTTTCAGCTATTTCCCGAAACTTATCCAAATCTTTTTCTTTGTCTTTCAACTCTTCCCGGTAGCGTTTTGAGAATTCATTAAACCGATCCTCTACATGGTCAAACCATTTTCTAAGTTCGGTCAAGGGAGCAAGTTCTTTGTCCCATTCATCGAGTTTTGCCTCTTCTTTGGAAACTCCGTGCGGCCAAAGCCTGTCCACGAAAACCCGGTAACCGTCATCAACTGAAGACTCATCGTAAATCCTTTTTAATTTTATGTCTTTCATAAGATCATCCTTTAGATGGATGTTATTCGCTTATCCTTTTAAATTATTTAAGTTCTGAAAATCTGGTTTTCATAAGACTTAAAGCAAAAGCTGCCGCGGAAACCGAAAAAACCGAATAATCAAAGGCGCTTTTTATGCCTATTGAAAAAGTCATTGATAAAGCAAAAATTAACAGGAGCAGCCCGCTTAATTGTGCGAACAATTTTGTTTTGTATCCTATTATCAGGCAAATTGCAAAAATAGTTTCAGCAGCGGTTGCAATAATTGCAATGGTGGAAATTAAGAAACTTGGAATCCAGGGGTTTATCATTTGCGTGTATTTCAAAAACGCGTCCCAGTTTCCCCAGGAAGAATACTGTTCACTCCACATTCCAAACCTGTCAGCAACGGCTGATAAAAACCCAGATGCAATTGCCAGTCTCAAAAATAGCTTGATTATTTTTTCGTTCATTACTAATACTTTTCATGAAGGTTCGTAACTTCCAGGCACAGTACGAAAACCGATTGCCAGCCGGTTCCACCCATTAATAGCCACAATGGCCATGGTGAGTGCAATAATTTCTTTCTCATCGAAATGCTTTCGGGTAGCCTCATACAGCGAATCAGACACATCATTTTCTGAGATCAAAGTCAGCGCTTCTGTCCAAGCCAACGCTGCGCGTTCCCTTTCACTGTAAAATGGCGTTTCATGCCAGGCACTCAACGTATATAGACGCTGTTCGGTTTCACCTGCTTTGCGGGCATCTTTGGTGTGCATGTCAAGGCAATAGGCGCATCCGTTTATTTGTGATGCCCTTGTTTTTACCAATTCATATAAAGATTTTTCAAGCCCTGAGCTGTGTACAAATTTTTCGAGTTCCAGCATTCCCTTTATGGCTTCGGGGGCATCTTTAGAATAGTTTATTCGTGCTTTCATTTTTTAGTATTTTAAAATTTTATTTTTACCTTTTATTTTATTATTTACCATTATTAATTAAAGAAATAAATTTCAATTGGTTTTTTTCATCCTGAAACTTTCCTGAATAGCTTGAAGTAATTGTGCTTGAATTGGTATCTTTAATTCCACGCGAACGAACACAAAGGTGCTCTGCATCAATAATTACAGCAATGTCATTCGTCTGCAGTGCTTCCCTTAAGCCGTCGCTTATTTGAACGGTTAATCTTTCCTGTACCTGTGGCCGTTTTGCATAAAATTGAACTAACCTGTTAATTTTCGACAGACCAATAACCTTACCGTTTGGGAAATAAGCTATATGCACCTTGCCAATTATAGGAAGAAAATGATGTTCGCAACAGGAATACAATGTGATGTCTTTTTCTATCAACATTTCATTGTACTTAAACTGATTTCCAAAGAATTTTGTGTTTGGCTTATTTGCTGGATTCAAACCAGCAAAGACTTCCTTCACATACATTTTTGCAACCCTGAGTGGTGTTTCCTTTAGACTATCATCGTTTAAATCCAACCCTAAGATGGACATAATCTCGCTGAAATGTTTTTTTATTAATTCAATTTTTGTGTCATCGTCCACAGCAAAAGCATCAGTACGAAGTGGTGCTAAAAATGACGTAGAAACATGATTGTCAACAATTGGGTCTACTGATTTATTGTTGAAGCTCCTCGGGCTGTTTTCGTTTGAATTCATCATCGTTTATTTAACTAACTTCTAACTGTTTATATTGGAACTAAGCTGATGGATGTTCTATTAATGGACGAAAAGTAATTTCATCTATCAAGAAATTATCGGGCGTTTCAATAATATTTATGATTAGTGATGCAATATCACTTGGCTGCAAATAACTTGGATGCGGCAGAATGCCTGAGTCGTCAAAAAAATGCGTTTCAATACTTCCCGGATTTACACAGGTAACTTTAATTTTGTCTTTGGAGAGTTCTTTGTATAGTGCCTCGCTAAAACCCAGCACTCCATATTTGGTAGCTGAATATGCTGCCGTTTTGGACCTGTTGGTTTTACCTAATATCGAACCAATGTTGATGATGTGGCAGGTGCTTGTATTTTTTTTCATCATCGGAACAATTATAGACGTGAGATAAAAAATCCCGTTCAGATTAGTGTTAATCATTGCATGCCAACGTTCAATTGAAAGTTGGTCTATATCACTAAAATATCCAGTTCCGGCATTATTTATTAAAATATCCGGAATATTGGTATCGACAAAAGTATCCTCAGCCCATGCTTGAAGCTTTTCATAGTCGGTAACATCAATACCCACAGGAATAAAATTATTACCTAATTGATTTTGAATGTCATTTAACTTCTCCAGGTTGCGGGCAAGCCCGTATACTTTCGCACCTTTCGCAACCAGCGCCGCAGCGAGAGCTGTACCTAACCCACGGCTAACCCCAGTGACTATTGCAATTTTGTTATCTACTTTCATTTTTATATTTGATATTTTTGGATTTTGATTAAAGAGATAAATAACTTTCTGTGATGTTCTAAAGTTAATGTGTGAATGGCTCCATCCATCAATTGGAGAGATTCTGATTCTCTCATACTCATAAATTGAGAATTCGAGTTCCAATATCTGGGCATATTCTTAAAATCCGAACATCCTATTGAACATACCTTTGAAGTACCTTCAGCATAATTTTAATCTCACTCATCATTTTCTATTTTATTTATTGTCCTTTTCCATCTCATCTATAGCAATTGTGGCATGGGCATAAGCTCCGCCAGCCCGCATTTCGGCAGCAACCCAAATGGCTTCCATTATTTCTTCCTGCGTAGCCCCTTTTCGCGTAGCAACTTTTGTGTGCGACCTTATGCAGTAAGGACACTGCGTTACGTGAGCCACAGCTACGGCAATCAATTGTTTTGTTTTTTCGGACAAGGCTCCTTCTTTAAAAACTGCTTTGCTGAAATTATTCCAGCTATCCATAATCTCCGGGGCTAAAGCCGTGCGTTTATCAACGAGTTCCTTAGTAATTTTTGGGAAAATATTTTCACTTACCATAAATCATTTTTTTGTCGTTATTTCTATACATTATTGTAGAATCAATCGGCGTTTACTTTATCAACTGTGCCTCTGCAGATATTTTCGCAGTCCCGCCAGCATACAATCTCGAAACAGGACATTTTTCTTTTGTAGTTGATGCCAATTCCTTTAGTTTGCTTTCTCCCAGCCCATGACATTTGACTTTGCATTTGAGCTTAATTTCGGTAATGTTTGGGCCCAAATCATCCTGGCCAATAGTTACTTCCGCTTTTGTAAAGATACTTTCAGGGTCTAACCCTTCTTCGCTTAGTAAAAGTGAAAGATACATAGAATAGCACCCGGCATGGGCTGCGCCAATGAGTTCTTCAGGATTTGTGTCTTTGCCATTTTCAAAACGCGAGGCGAATGTGTAAGCGCCTTCGTAACTCGTAAATTTCATGGCGCCTTTTCCTTCTTTAATCTTTCCATTCCATTGTGCTTGTGCTTTTGATGTTTTCATGTCATTTGTTTTTAGGATGTTAATAATTATTATTGATTGTTTTAGATATAACTTCTTATAAAAGCTGGATTTCCCGGATCAATTGATTGGTAAATCCCCATTCATTATCATACCAGGCCATAATTTTAACCAAATCTCTATCTACCACACGGGTCATATTCAAATCAACAATAGACGCATAGGAACAATGTAAAATATCGGAGGAGACCAGAGGCTGGCTTGAAGTTGCCAATACCTGTTTATACCGATCCGTTTTTGATTCCTCAATCAGGATGTTATTAATTTCTTCCACCGACGTTTTTTTGACAGCTACAAAAGTAATATCTGAGATGGAGCCTACCGGAACCGGGGTACGTATGGCTATCCCATCGAATTTACCATCCAATTGAGGTAGTATTTTGGTGACAGCAACTGCTGCTCCTGTGGATGCAGGCACTAAGTTTATTGCTGCCGATCTTCCTATACGAAGGTCTCTCTTTGCAGGTTCGTCTATCAGGGATTGTGATGAGGTATAGGCATGGATTGTATTTAGGATTGCTTTTTTTATGCCTATCCTGCGGTCGATGATTTCCAATACCGGTCCAATATTATTTGTGGTGCAACTAGCGCATGAAAATACTGAAGCTTTTCCGCCTAAACTGTTTACCCCGTGTAGTACGGTTGGTGTGTCTTTGCTTTTGGATGGGGCAGATATAACTACATGTTTTGCCCCGGCGTGAATATGTTTTTCTGCATCTTCTTTCTTCGTGAAAAACCCGGTGCTTTCTATTACCACATCAATGCCAAGATCTTTCCAGGGAAGTTGGCCCGGTTCTTTTTCAGAAACAAACAGAATCTTTTTATCATTTATAAAAAGATGGTTGTCCCAAACACTCACTTCGCCTTTAAACACGCCATAAACGCTGTCGTATTTAAACAAATAAGCTGCGTTTTCAATACTCATTAAATCATTCACCGCTACAACCTCTAATCCCGGGGTCTCTATTATAACTTTCAGTGCAGCTCTTCCTATTCTACCAAAACCATTTATTGCTATTTTTTTCATGATACTTTATTTTTGAATTACTTATGACCTTTATTTAAGAACTGGCGTAACACGTATTGCAGAATTCCGCCGTTACGATAATATTCAATTTCAATTAGGGAATCCAGACGGGCAATAGTCTTAAATTTGATTTCATTTCCTTTTTCATCTTTAGCATAAACCTCTACTTCTTTCAATGGTTTGATGTTATTTTCAATGCCTGTTACCGTAAATATTTCCTTCCCAGTGAGCCCAATACTTTCTGCATTTTCACCATTTTTATACTGAAGAGGAAGCACCCCCATTCCAACAAGGTTGCTTCTATGTATTCGCTCATAGCTCTCTGCCAATACAAATTTTACTCCCAAGAGGAAGGTGCCTTTTGCAGCCCAGTCGCGTGATGAGCCACTGCCGTATTCTTTCCCGGCTAAAACCAGCAAAGGAGTTTGGTCTTTTTTGTATTTTTCGGCAGCTTCAAAAACTGTCATTTCTTCCCCGGTAGGAAAATATTCGGTGAAGCCGCCTTCCTTCTTGGCCAGCTTGTTTTTTAAGCGAACATTGGCAAACGTACCGCGTACCATAACTTCATCGTTCCCCCGGCGCGAACCGTAAGAGTTGAAATTTTCCTGTTCTACATCGCGCAATAACAGGTATTTCCCTGAATCAGAATGTTCACTGAAAGCTCCTGCCGGCGAAATGTGGTCGGTGGTAACACTGTCGCCCAAAACCAACAATGTCCGTGCGTTTCGAATATCTTGCAACGGTTCAGGATTTAATGAAATGTTATGAAAAAAAGGCACTTCCCTAATATAGGTAGAATTGGAGTCCCACCCGTACAAATTACCGCCGGTTATCTCCAGCGCTTTCCATTTCTCGTTGCCTTCAAAAATTTCGCTGTAATTCTTTGCAAAATCACTGGAAGAAAGCACACTTCTGAGGATTTCATTAATTTCATCGTCCGATGGCCAAATATCTTTTAAGTAAACAGGTTGCTGGTTGCTGTCGAAGCTTACAGGCTCATTTTTCAAATCTATATCAATCCGGCCGGCAATAGCAAAGGCCACTACGAGCATTGGCGACATTAAAAAGTTCATTTTTACCTGAGGATGAATTCTTGCCTCAAAATTCCGATTACCGGAAAGTACAGAAGCGACGACCAAATTTTGCTCGTCAACAGCTTGCGCAATGTCAGATGGAAGTGGCCCCGAATTTCCAATACAGGAGGTACAGCCATAACCCACCAAATGAAAATGCATCGCTTCCAGGTCTTGTAACAAATCTGCCTTCTTCAAATAGTCCGTTACCACCTTTGAGCCTGGTGCGAGAGAAGTTTTTACCCAGGGTTTCACGCCAATTCCGTGTTCTCTTGCCTTGCGAGCCACCAATCCTGCGCCAATCATTACAAACGGATTTGATGTATTGGTGCAGGAAGTAATTGCCGCTATGGCGACAGCACCGTCGGAGAGCATAAATTTCTCCTGTTTTCTTGTAATCCAAACTGTTTTTAAACCACTACTAACTTTCGTTTCAATTTCTGAAGAAAGCACCTCTTTATGCTTATCTGGGAAGGGAAGGTCGCCGCCTTCACCTTCAAATCGTGTAATTGATTTCTCTGCTTCCCGCTCTTCCTGCGAAACATAATTTCGTTCGTATGATTTATCCAGCAGCTCAATAAATTTATTTTTTAACCCGGCAAGGAGGATTCTATCCTGTGGCCGCTTTGGGCCGGCTACAGTAGGTTCAATAGTAGAGAGATCCAGCTCCAAAATTTCAGTATAGCTGATCTTCTCCTCATTTTCGCGCCACAGTAAATTGGTTTTGCAATAGGTCTCTACTAATCTTATTTGTTCATCAGAACGATTACTCTTTCGCATATATTCCAGCGTTTTCTCGTCGATGGGAAAATAGGTTACTGTGCATCCAAATTCGGGCGACATGTTTCCAATTGTAGCCCTGTCAGGCACAGAAAGATTATTCAGCCCGGAACCAAAAACTTCAACAAACTTACCCACCACACCAAATTTCCGAAGCATATTGGCAATGGTTAAAACGAGGTCAGTCGCTGTTGAGCCCAACGGAAGTTTTCCAATAAGTCTTAACCCAATTACTTCGGGAGTAGTAAAATAGATGGGCTGTCCCAAAATAGCTGCTTCGGCTTCGATACCACCAACGCCCCAGGCTACAACGCCAATACCGTTTACCATTGGAGTATGACTGTCGGTGCCCACAAGAGTATCCGGGAAAACTTCGCCCTTTCGTTCAATCACACCTTTAGACAGGTATTCAAGGTTTATCTGATGACAAATTCCCATTCCCGGCGGAACTACTCTAAAATTATCAAAGGAACCTTGCGCCCATTTGAGCAATAGGTAGCGTTCATGGTTTCGCTTATATTCCTCTTCAATATTGCGTTTGTATGAATATTCTGTTCCAAAATAATCAACCTGTACCGAGTGGTCAATTACTAAATCAACAGGTATTAGCGGATTGATGATGCCAGGATTTTTTCCTTTGCGGGCTACTTCTGATCGAAGAGCTGCAATGTCGACCACTGCAGGTACTCCGGTGAAATCCTGCATTAAAACCCGGGCAGGCTTGAATGGAATATCTTTCTCGGTGCCTTTTGGGCTCCAGTTTAAAATGGTCTCAATATTTTCTTTGGTAACCGAAAATCCATCATAATTACGCAGTGCGTTTTCCAACAGAATACGGATGGAAAAGGGTAACTTTTCAATAACAAAACCCTGTTTTTTGAGTTCCTGTAAACTGTAATAAGAAAACTTCTTCTGATTCATCTCCAGGTTTCTTTTGATTTGAAAAATATCTTTTTCCATGATGTTTTTGCATTAGATTAATACTTCAAAAGGATTGACATTTAAAATTCCTCCTTTACAATTAATTCTTTGGAGATTTGCAGGTTACTTAATTGCTTTTCAATCAGGTCTATCATCGCATCAGGTCCACACAAATAGATATAACCACTCAAATTCGAAATGTTTTTCTTTAAAAAATCTTCATTAATAAAACCAAAAGCATATTTAGCGGTATTTTCTTCCGATAGGATATTGATGAAATTCTGGCCAAGCATTTCTTTAAATTCAGTTTTATTAATGATGTCAGCTACAGTTTTATTCGCAAAGATCAGTTTATTATTACCTATCTGATTTTGAGAACGAAGGTGTCTAAAAATGGAGATGAAAGGAGTGATCCCTGCGCCTCCCGCTATAAATACACCCTCACCTTTGTAACCGATGGTTCCCCAAGGATCTTCGATAATCAAATTTTCGCCTGGTTTTAATTTCAACAACTCATTTGTGACGCCTTGATGCTGGGGATATGTTTTAATAGTAAACTCCAGATAATTATTTTCAGGCAGACAGGTAAAGGTAAACGGCCTTTTTTCATTATCCCATCCTGGTTTGTTTATGGCAACATCGGTGGCCTGACCAGGTTCGAAACGATAATGTTGAGGTTTCTCTGTTACGATTCTTAATACATCGTGTGTAGCTTTTTCTACCGATATTACTTTAATTGAATGCTGTTTCATTTCATCTATTATTATTGTCAATCTCTTTAACTATCATGTGAATAAGCTTATCTGTATCTATTTCGCCAACCTGGCTTATCATTCGTAGATTGGCAATATCCTTCATTTTATTAAAAACTTCAGGCTTTTGAAGTTTTTCAAAATCGGGAGAAAGGGATACAAGGAAATCTTTAATGAAGGAATATTGTTCGAGCAACGACCCAATTGTTGTGTCAGGAGTAATCTTAAATGGATTATTTATTTTCTTTGTTAAATTCTCATCTACTGAACTTTCGTTATGCCAGGAAAGTAACTTTTGACTACCTTTTAAGCTGCGAATGTGGGTAACATCTTGCATCATTTCCAAAACTCCCCTAAAATTGCCATGCTCGTCCCGAACAGCATTGTATACGATGTAAATAAATTTATTACCCTTGTCCAACCAAAATTCGGCAAAGTCCTGTTCACCGTTTTTAAAAGCATTTATAATTGCTTCAACTGTGGCCACACTTTCCCTCGGATGACAGTTCTGCACCATTCGTCCAATCACGCCTGCGCTCCGAGGGAAAACCCGATGTTTTGTATCCGTATAAAATTTAACAATATCGTTTTCATCCACATAGGAAAGATCTACCTGCATGTGTTTAAATATTAGATTGATCTGTCCCAATGTTAACCGTCCTGTACTCACAGCAAGCTCATCGCCATCTGCAACTGAATTTCTTAATCCGTGTTTTTCGAGTACTTCTTTTAGGTCGTTGAGTAGATCGCCCGAATCGTTATTTGACTTTTTATCTGATTTATGGCCTATCAGTGGATCGGCACCTTTAAATAGTGGTGGATTTTCAATTAGGCAATATCCTATTTCATCATCACTCCTGCGAATTTCAGCAAACTCCTCATCGGTTAAAAGTTTTAGCGATGTAGGATAAAGTATGTCACTTTCTTTTTGTAGAATATCACGAACCAAATAGATAACATTTGGCTGTGCCTTTATAAATAATTCATCTTTGTCAGCCTCCAGTAATTCATAGGTATCTTTAATCGCATCACGCACTCTGTCGTCAAAAGTCCACATAATTTTTGAAGGTCGGTCGAAGCCTTTACGCTCCAACGCAGAAAACAGCTGGTGTTGTTTACGGCTGAAATGTATGTTAATCTGACTCAGCTTAGAGTAAAGTTCGAGCCATTCATTTTTTATGAATTTCCCTTTTAATTTCTGTTCCATTAACAGCAGAAGCCTTTCAATAGCCGAAGCTTCATCAGCATAAGTTTGAATAGGGTGACCTTTGGGAAGATTAAGTTGATTAGTTACTAAAACATCTCTGAAGACATCAAGAATATCATCCATCCCTTCTGCCATAATCTCGTCCGTTATACCGGCTTCGTACAAATGCTGTTCACCATAAGCAAATTCTTCGGCAGAAATATGTTCAAATGTATTGTTAACCAACACCCTGGCTTCCTCGGGAGTAAGTTCTTTATTAAATACTTTCAATTTAATTTCCAGCATCTTATTGATTTGTTCCTCATCGATAAAAAGGTGCTTCTTCATCTCATTGCCTTTTCTTTCAATAAGTGTATGTTCTCTATTTTTATTCATTATTTAGCTGTTTTCAATGTTTTCTTTGAAATATTTATCATCCATAAATAAACAGGTACTACAATGGTTATTACAACTCGGGCTGAATTAAATCCGAATTCATCCAGGGCATAACTGTCATCTCCATATAATATTCGTTATAAGCAGGGCCTGGTTTCCCATTTATTGTTATTACCCGGCCAACCGGAACTTTTTTCCCGGAGTCGAAATTCAAAAATTCTTCGTGGGTGTCTTTTGTAGTTATCTCAGTAATTTTGCCACATGTTTCTTTCATCACACAGCCATTGCTGAAATATGTTACTTTGTTAAACTTATTTTCTTGTTCTTTAGAAAATATTGTATAATGGTCAGGATTAGCCGACCTAAGAATTGTTCTCATAACTTTTTATATTTTATATTTAATCACTTCTACCTGGCAGTTTTCTGCTGCTTCAGCAATTTTCTCCTCATAGTCCTTATAATTAACGCCTTCAATTACTGTTGAATCGTCTCCAACGTTGAAAATTTATGGACAGATTTCTTCGCAGAGTCCATAGACTGTGCAACCTTAATCGATCCAACCTTTTTTTATTTCTTTTTTACTATCTGTTATAAACGATCTATATTTCATTTATAACAGCAGACTTAATACAATCTTTATAAAAAGACAACAACGTCTTTTTATAAAAGTTTTGTTTTCATGATAAAATAATTATACTGGTACTGGCATGGAGTGTACTAATTTGTATCCTTTTGAGCGCGATACCGAATTTCAATATAGTATAGCTATACTCTAAGAGGTTAATTTAAAGGTGTTCAGATCTTTTAGCAGAGCAGCTTTCCCAGAAAATAAATTATTACTTTAGAGCCTGGTACCAAGAAATGTTTTAATCCATGGGTTCACAAATAATACTTGCTTAAATGCTATATGAGCTACCAATTCAATATCTAACATTGCAGATGGATTGGATATGTTTGTAGAGGAAGTTATCGCAGCAATGAAAACCACAATATCATAAAGTATAAATTTTTCATTATCATATTCCAAAGTTACGGTGGCAAATGCTTACCCCGAGAGATACCTTACTAAAATCATCGAGGGTACTTTGCACCCATTTTAAAGATTGATACCGTTCAGTATTGCGATTACAGGCAAAGTTAGCTCTAAAATAATCCATCTGTATCAAGTGGGCAAATGCATTTCTCTCAACTTAATTTAAGTTTCAGAAATTCACCAATTAAAATAGCCGTGGGATACGAAACCTCTTCTTCGGTTTGTGCATGAAGTATCAGTTTTCCTGCAAATTCTGCAACTTCGGGATGATGTTCTTTAGTTGCATGTATCACTAAAACCTCTAAAGCCGCAACTATTTGTTGATGTTCTTCCAGCATATCCGGAAGTTCTTTTTTCAGTTTATTCGTCATTGGCAACACCTGTTTCATTTCTTCAGAAATTCCTTCTGAAGAAAGAAGAGGTAACAGACCCAAAGGAGGAAGTGCATACTCCTCCTCTTTCTCAAAATGCGGATGCATTAATTCAGCAACTGTTTTTGCTGCTTCGCCGGTTTTGCCTAAAAGCTGCGTGGCTTGTCTGAGCATAGTATGTAATTCTTCATGCTCTTTTTTTAATGAAATAGGTGTTTTAAATTCCATGATACTGTTACTTTTTGTTATTATTTTTAATATTCTCTACCTTTATAAATAAACCCCCCTACAAAAAGGAATGTTTTGTTTTTATTATTCTCGATGCCCGGCGTGTCCGCCACCGTGTTCCAAAATATCATGAATAGCTTCTACAGTGTGCGTATAATCAACATAAGCTTCAACATATTCACGGCCCTGCTCAGTTGAATTATCTTTTACCTTATTGAGTTCAGCAACTTTTTGATATTTTTTGCGAACCACTTTATCAATGTGCCCATCGAGTTTCACTAAGAAATTATCGATATTGCCTGTTTTTATAGCTTCGTCAGTCATCTGAATGATTTGTTTTGTATTGCCGGCAGGCGTTAATCCGGTATAAGTGGCCCCTTCAGTTTCGCGGTGCAAGCGGACCAATGTTTCGAAGAAATATTTTTCAACAATGGCATAAATTTCTTTGTCGCCAGTTTTTAAAGCAAAGGTTTTATTGAATAATGGAATAATTTCCTTTTCCTGTTCCGGGATAACCCATTTCAAGACTAAATTAACATTGTTGGTTTCAAGCGCCTTGATAGCATCCTTGATTACCGGACCATCGTACGAATCGCAATGTGCGAACACGGGTGTGCCCATGAATACAGTTAACATTAATAATAAGAAAAAGGAACCAAGTACCTTAATCAATTTTTTTACTCCCCAGCTTATTTGTGCTGTCATTTTTTCTGCATTTTTCATTTTTCTGATTTTTTAATGATTAATAAAATAGTTTATGAACCAAAAATACTGGTCGCAAACGACCCTTGTGACCTACTTTATAAAATAGCACCTATTGTGCTATTTAGATATGTGCTTAATTATAAGATGACACGTTTTCAGAAAAGTTGGTCAGATTTTAGGCAAGGATTCTTCTTTTGTACTGTGAAGGTGTTTCCCCAGTTAAATTTTTAAAAACCCTGTTAAAGGCTGATTTTGAATTAAACCCTGATTCGAAGGCAATCCCTAATAATGATAAGTTGTTATATCTCGAATCGGCCATTTTGGCTTTTGTTTCTTCAATCCGATACCGGTTTATGAAGTCAAAAAAATTCAGCCCAATATTTTTATTAATAATCTGGGACAAATGATGTGGTGGGATGTCTAAATCTTTTGCCAGTTGTGGTAAATTTAAATTTGGATTTAGAAAAGGTTTTTCCACTTCCATATAGTTTCTCAATTTTTCAACGTACAATAACGCATCAAATTCTTTCAACCCTGAACCTTCATATTTTCTTGTTTTACTTTCGGTTATAAACTGGCTTTTACCGTAGCCCGAGAAAATCTCCTTCTGCCTTAGCCCGAAATAACCGATTAAAATTATAAAAATTGAAAGTGAAAGAGAAAGTCCATCTGTACAAAAAATCCAGGAAAACAGATGAAAAATATGGTGAATGGTGGCAAATGCTATTAAAATAGTCCAAATAACCCCAAAAGAATAAACCAGTTTTCTTAACCAGTCAAGGTTAATATTTTCTATGGTTGAAAAGTTGTTAAAAATGTTGATGTCCAGTTTTTTAAAAAGATTGATGGATAAAATAAAATAAACCGGACCAGATAAAGCCGTTAGGATTAAAAAGACATCAAACAGTAATGAAGATCTGTGTCCACCTTCCAAATGGTCGAATCTTATCCTATCGGATATTATAGGGAAAAAGGAACTAATAAGTAGAAATAAATTAAATAGAATAAAAGGGATTAAATGAAATATGTTTTTACCATACAACTTAAACTTTCCGTCTGTTAAGGCAGAAATATACAGGTACAAAAAAGGACCATGCAACATGAGTAGCGAAATGAAACCGGCCGACAAAAGATGAAAGCTTGTGAATAGTGTATTGGAAAACAAGCCATAGATACCTGCATAAACACCTAAATATACCAACCAGTAAGTTAATATTTTATCATGTAATGCTTTGGGTTTCTTTTGCAAGAGTAATATCGAGAAAAATAAAGCATTAAATGCCGCTATTAAGAACACATATTTCATTTGCCTGAATCCTAAAACATTCGTTCGTCCAAAAATAAATAATTTAGGTAAGGAAACCGCTAGATATAAATTGTTTAATAATGATGGACACTCCTTTGGGCAACGAATTGTCCGGCTTTTTATTTCATATTCTGTCCGGTAAAGAATGACCGTAAAGAAATTTTATCAACTTCCTTATTTCTTCTAATACATCTTCGTAATTGTTTGGATATAATCCCTTTAGTACTTTTGTAAATAAATATTCGTTGTTGTAAAGCTCGGTATATAAAAACCATTTTGGGTTTTCAATTCCTTTTTGGTTAGTATTAAAATGTGAATTTGAAGTAAAGATTGAGTTAAGCACATATTCAACAATTTTTATATACAACCTATCTTTTGAACGATAATAGTAGTGAATAGCTGATTTATTTACCCCTGCTTCTGAAGCAACTTTTTGGAGCGTGGTTCCATGATATCCATAAAATAGAAAGATATGACGAGCAGCTTGAAATATCTTATGCCCTGTACTTAATTCATTTTCTGGCATAATATTGAATTTTAATCGAATAAATTTCTATTGCATCGCATTCAAAAAATTAAAATCTCAATTTTTCGGTCATTATTCCAAAGCGAATAACATCTAACTGATGATTGAAATAAATGTTGTAGTAGTCCATCCCATGAAATACCTGTGCAAAAAAACCAATGTCTTCAAGAAGCCGGGGATGATAATAGAACGTAAATTTCAGGTTGAGCCTGTTAGACGAAAAAGTGTTCCAGTTATTCATGTCACCGAACATCCAGGTAGCATCACCTTTTAATGAAATTTTCGCCTTTTTTCTAATATTTTGATTTTCCATTACCGGCAGTTTGAAAAATGAAACTGTATTATGCCACCGTACCGTGCTGTATTTTCCTTCCAGCTCCTTAGCCGACCATCTTGTGGGGTGCACTTCTATAGATATTTTTAAAAACTGGTGGGCGTTAAAACGGCTGATAAAATTGGTTTTAATCATTCCAACTTCAAAATAATTGGTGGCAAAATCGCCCGACAATAAATTGATTTCACCATTTTCGAGATAAAACTTACCGTCCTGCCCATTGGAATGATGGGCGATTTTTCCAAATAAACTAAGTGTGTTTTTATTGTTTTCCGATGGCATTAAATAGTAGGCCGTTATTTGGGGCATGTAACTCGGTGTCCTTACCGGGTAAGATCTTTCCTGGTACATGCGAATAATTATTTGAGGTGTCAATACACCCATCAACCTGGAATTTTTGCTTTTGCGGATGTAAAATCCGGGGCTTAAATTTGCTTCGAACCAAAGGGGCTCAATATTTCCTATGTCTGTAGGGAATGTAATATAACTGTTGCCCTGGTTTACCTGTGCAATTAAAGTGAGTTCCATTGATGAAACAGAATTTCTATTTTGGCCGGCTACAACAAGGGAAAAATATAAAACATAAAATATAAAAAATACCAACTTTTTCATTGCTTACATGTAAATTATATGTACCCGAATTGACGTATCTGCTTTTAACTCAAAGCTTGCTTCAGAGAAGTTAGGTTTGTTGAACATTCCTATAGATTTATAGTTGGAAAAACCAATTCCTTCTTTGGGCAGTACCAAACCTTTTTTTATTTTGTCATTCATATCTTCATCATGCAGAATATTTACCGCATATTTCCCTTCCGGCAGGTTATCGAATGTTACTGACGATGCTCCATTTACTATTTCCCCGGTAAGTTTTTTATAAAACTTTTTGTAATGCTCATCGGGGAATGCATCCTCTCTGTTGTACAATGCGAAGAGCACAGTACCTTTTGAATTTCTCAATTCATTCACTTCAATGGTTAATGAGTAAGTTTCCTGTTTTTGAATGCTAAATGAGGACAGCAGCACAATAGCAAAAAATGACTGAAGGATTATGATTGTTTTATTCATGTATTTAAATATTAAACCACTTAGGCACATAAAAAACATAGTTTATCTTTTTTTGTGTCAACGATGTGGCTATTTGGCTATTTTATATTTATCTATGTTTTTTATTTTCGATTTTCTCTTTAACTCGATCTACCACATAATAAACCATCGGAACTAAATAAACTGTCAAAATCATAGACGATAACAAACCGCCGATGATCACCCAGGCCAGACCGTTTTTCCATTCGCTGGCAGTACCTTTTGCCAATGCAATGGGCAACATTCCGATTGCCATAGCCAGAGTCGTCATTAAAATTGGGCGCATACGTTCTTTCCCTGCGATAATCAATGCCTCTTTGTAATACTTGCCCTGGGCTTTTAACTGATTGGTAAAATCTACAATCAGGATGGCATTTTTTGTTACCAATCCCATGAGCATGATTAATCCCAACTGAGCAAACAGGGTTAGGTCATTAAGAGACAAGTTTAGTGCGAGGAAAGCCCCAATTGCTGCCATTGGAATGGCAAATAAAGCTACGAATGGATAAATATAGCTATCATAAAGCGCAATCATAATCAGGTAAATCAGTATAAATGAGATGAGCAGAACCGAGGCCAAAGCTCCAAAGCTTTCATTTTGAGTCTTGATATCTGCCCCCCAGGTTAACTTTACTCCTTCGGGCAATGGTTTAGTTTTTAGAAAAGTTATTACATTATCCGCCAGGGATCCAGATGGTCTTCCAAATGATTCAGAAGTAATGGTCACGGAAGGTTGCCTGTCCAATCTTTCAAGCATTGAAGGAGAATTATCCTGCCTGACTTCCGCAAATTGGGATACTTCAATGGGGATGTTCAAGGGGTTGACGATGGAAAGGCGTTGCACATCTTCGTAATTTTTCCGGTCAAAATCATCCAGCCAAATCCTAACCGGATATTCTGTTCCATTTTCGGTCAGCGTTGCATCATCGTTTCCGGTGAAGGCCGTCCTTAAATTTGTCCCCACCCAGGCAGTGGTTAAACCCAACCGCTGCATCTTATCTTTATCTGGGATAATCTTGTATTCCGGACTTCCTTCTTTTACTGATAATTGAACATTATCGGCACCCGGTATTTTTTCAATAGCTGCTTTCAGCTCATCCCCTGTTTTCAATACCAAAGGTAGGTCACTTCCGCTTAGCGTAATTTTGATAGGAGCCTGTTTGGGCAGTAAGCCCAAAACTGCCATTGAAAAACTAACTCCCGGAAACTCCTTTTTCAGTTCTTTACGAAGCGATTTCATAAATGGCTCTGTTTTGATGCTTCTTTCCTTTTCAGGCTTTAACTGAATAGTTAATTCTGATAAATTGGCCGAGCCAACACCCAAACTGCCAATCCCTGTGCTTGGTCCGGCAACATTGCTGAAAAGTGTTGAAACCTCAGGTTGCTGCAGGATAAAATTTTCTACTTTCTGAGTTCTGATATTGTTCTCCTGAACAGTGGTTGTTTTATCATATTCCAGATTCAATCGAAACTTGCCCTGATCACCGGTCGACATCATTTCTTTTCCAATAATGCCCTGTTTCATGATTACTACGGTCATTATCAGCAGAAAAAATACAATACCGGTAAAGATGAGTTTATGGCTAAGTACCCATTCCAGTTGACGACCATACCAATCAATGAATGTCGTTAATTGTTTTTCGAACCAAAGCAGAAAACGGTTTACTATGTTGGTCGGTTGCAAATCTTCCTTTTTACCTAAGCGCGAAGCCAACCAGGGCACCAGGGTAAAACCGACCAATAAGCTGGTCAGTGTGGATGTTATTACCACGATTGAAAATTGTTTCAGCATGTCGGCCACAAATACCTGCAAAAACAAAATCGGTAAAAACACAACCACATCAACCAGGGTAATTGATATGGCTGAAAAACCAATTTCCATTCGGCCTTCCAACGCCGCAGTCGCTTTGTCTTTGCCCATATCGAGGTGGCGCTGGATGTTTTCCAGAATTACAATGGCATCATCCACCAGAATTCCGATAATTAACGACAT
>CAYWBV010000004.1:35175-41251 GCA_964455785.1 uncultured Maribellus sp. | reverse complement strand
CTTTTTTTTGAAATGGACCTCTCCGAAAAAATAGAAGAAAGTATCAACTCACTTCCTGAAAAACGTCAGGAAATTTTCAGGTTGAGCCGCGAAGAAGGATTAAAATATCGCGAGATTGCCGACCGGTTAAATATTTCAGTAAAAACTGTTGAAGCGCAAATGGGGCTGGCTATAAAAACATTACGCGAAAAACTTAAAAAATACAATACCTTTTTTACACTCCTTTTGTGTGTTTTTAGCAAACAGAATAGGGGTTAATTGAATGTACTTTGTCATTGATGTATCATGAAAAAAATGGAGAACATAGAAAATTTTAACTGGGAGCTTCTTTCGAAATATCTCAATAACGAAATAAGCCCCCGGGAAAAATCGGAGGTGAAACTTTGGTTAAACGAAAACCAGAACAACCGTGAGATGTTGGAACAAAGCCGGCAGATGCTCGACAAAGTGGATTCGTATTATCAACTGAAAAACTTTGACGCAGACGCTGCATGGAAAAATGTACATTCGAAAATCAATCCTGCGCAACATAAAGTTATTCAGCACAAAAACGTAAGAAAGGAGGCTGTTTTATCATTTTATAAATATGCTGCCATAATTTTAATTGCGATTTTAGTGGGTTCGATTGGATTTTATATCGGTTTTAAAGATCAGAAACCGGCAACAGTAACCGAAATTGTTTCGTCAGAAAACCAGGTTATCAACGAAATTATTCTTCCCGACGGGTCGGTGGTTACCCTGAACAGCAACTCGAAACTGCTGTTCCCAGAACATTTTGAAAACGATGTTCGCGAAGTGACCATCACCGGTGAAGCTTTTTTCGATGTAAAACCGAATCCTGAAAAACCATTTATTATCAATGCCGGAAATGCACAGGTAAAAGTTCTTGGTACCGCTTTTAACGTTTGTGCCTATCCTGAAACTGAAACCGTTGAAGTGGTTGTTCAAACCGGCAAAGTGCAGGTAACCTGCAAAAATGCCGGCCTTCCAACCGAAAACCACAAAGTTTTCCTCACGCCGGGTGAAAAGGGAACGTTTTACAACACCGGCAATCTGCTGGAAAAAGTGGTAAATACCGATCCCAACTTTCTGGCGTGGAAAACCCACATCCTCGAATTCAACCAGGTTCCGCTAAGCGAAGTAATCGCTTCACTAGAGAAGGTGTATCACATCGATATCCATTTGGCCGAACCAGAATTGAACGATCTGCTGCTAACCGCCCAATTCGACAAAAAGCCCGTAGATTTTATCTTAAATGTTGTGCGGCTCACATTTAACCTCGAATTGTCGGGAGAAGACGAACAGTTTACCTTATCGGGCCGTACAAGTGAACCAATAAAGCTTTAAAGTCATGAAAACATTCATAAATAAACTTTTGACAACAACCCTTTTTGTTACTGTTGCTTTTCTGCTTGTTCCCAAAAGCCAGGTTGCACAGGAAACAAAAAACCAGGTTCTCGACCAGAATATCAGCATTTATGCTGAAGATGAACCGCTTTCGGATATCATCGAAAAAATCTGCAATTACCTGAACCTCGATTATTCCTACAACTCGAATATTGTAGAGGACAAAAAAATCAGTTTAAATATTTCGAACAAACCCATCAAATTTGTACTCGACAAACTGATGAAAGACTTTTACCTTCTGTTCGAAATTGAAGACAACATTTTAGTTGTACGCGATTATGTTCCGCTGGACCAGAGTATCGACTTTGAACAGAACACAAGGCAGTTCCTGGGAAGTAACCGGGGGTTTCTTTTCGATAATCCGAACCGGAAATCGATTACCATCGACTTTAAGTCGGCCAGCAATTTAATTATCATCCCGGTAACCATTAACAATTCGGATACCCTTAATTTTATCCTCGATACCGGGGTCCGGTTCCCCATTATTACCGAATTGCCTTTTGTAAACAAGCTGGAACTCAACTATCTGATGCCGGTTCAAATTCAGGGATTGGGAGACGGAAACGAGCTCACGGCCTACCGTTCGGGAAACAATTCGATGAACATCGAGGGGCTGACGGCGCGCAACCAGGAAGTTCAAATGATAATCGACGAAAATTTCCAGATTTCACACATGCTTGGTATTCCGGTTCATGGATTAATCGGGTTTAACCTGTTTAAAGATTACATCGTTGAAATCGATTACATCAACGAGAAAATTTCGCTCTTCAAACCCGAATTTTACAAATACCGTGACCGGAAAAACGACATCATTCTTCCGTTACATTTTGATGGTAACAAACCTTTTGTTCGAACTACAATTGTAACCGACGAAATGGCCGAGGTTCCTGTAAAACTTCTTATCGATACCGGAGCAAGCGATGCTATCTGGCTTTCCGAGAAATCGGACGAAAGAATTAAACTTCCGCAAAACCATATTGAAACCTTCCTTGGAAGAGGGCTGAACGGAGATTTATATGGCGTAAAAGGACGTATCGACGGAATTTGGGTAGGGCCGCTGGTACTGCCGAAACCCATTGTCGCCTTTCCAAACTCCGAACTTATCGACCAGTTAATCTCTTCGAACGACCGTAACGGAACCATCGGGGCCGAAATTTTGCGCCGTTTCCAGGTAACCATCGACTACAGAAACAGCCGCCTTACCCTGCGGCCAACCAACAAAGTACGCGAGGACTTCAATTACAATATGAGTGGAATGGAAATTACCAACCCGATGCCCGGCCTGCCCATATTCACTATTGCTGAAATCCGTGAAAACTCTCCGGCCTACTTTGCCGGGTTAAAGGAGAACGACCAGATTTTAACCATCAACAGCAGTAACCACCGCGATTTGGAACTAAACGACATAAACCTGTTGCTGCAAAGTAAAGAAAACAAGAAAATAAAGATAAAAGTACTCCGTGAAGGTGAAGAAATTAAAACTACTTTTGAGTTGAAAAAGGTGTTTTAATGCTCAAAATCAGATGTTGTATAGTAGTTTCCATCCTGCTGTTGTCTTTGTTTTCAAGAGGACAAGAGCAGGATGGTTCTGTTTTGGAGAACCGCGTTACCATTGTTCAGAAGAACCAGACACTCTCTTTTATCCTCGACCAGCTTAGCTGGCAGGCAGGTGTATTATTTTCGTACGACGCCTCGGTTATCGACGGTGAAGCCAAAATCAGCATCGACGCAGCCGACAAATCACTCTATACCGTTCTAAACCAATTGTTCGACCCCGCTGAATTTAATCTTTCGGAGCTGGAAAACCAGGTTATTATTTCAAAAAAACCCGCCGAAAAGCCCATTCATGAAAATAAAACTGATACTATTCCTGTAAAATATTTTTTTCTCACCGGTAAAATCACCGATAAAAAAAAGGGAGAACCTATCGGGTATGCTTCCATTTCTGTTTTCGGAAAACCCATCGGAACCATTACCAACCCCGACGGCGACTTTCTTCTGAAAATACATCCCGATCAAATTCGCGACACGCTGGTTATTTCGTGTATGGGATATTCGCAGATTTTTATTCCGGCCTACCAGGTTTTAGATGAAGATGTGATTGAAATGTCGCCCGCTTCCATCCGCATCAGGGAGGTAAAAGTAACTGCCACAACACCTTACCAGTTGTTAAAAAACATCCGCGAAAACATCGCGACAAACTACAGTACCAACATTAATCTTATGTCGGCGTTTTATCGCGAAACAGTAAAGCAGGACGAAGAGTTCATCAGTGTTTCGGAAGCGGTTGTTGAAATACTAAAAGCTCCGTACAACAATACTTTTCGCGACGATTTGGTACGGCTGCTGAAAGGGCGCAGAAGCCCCGATGTAAAACGTTTCCAGTGGCTGAATTTTAAACTCCAGGGAGGGCCGTTTACCATCACAAAACTCGATTTGGTAAAAACCATGGAAAGTTTTATTCATCCCGATTTTGAAAATTTATACAAATACCACATCAGCAAAGTCATCTGGTACAACGAAGAACCGGTTTATGTGCTTGAATTTCAGCCGGTCTCCGATTTGGTTGTACCCGCCTTTACCGGCGAAATGTATGTTCACCGTGAAACATTCGCCATTGTTCATGCCAATTTCAGGTACAACAAAAAAGGACTGCGCGAAGCCGAAAGTATGATGATCAAAAAGAAACCGGCAGGAGTAACGGCTAAACCGTCGTATGTAAATTACATGGTAAACTACCAAAAATTATACGGCAAATGGTACCTTGCCAATGCACAGGCGTCGGTAAAATTTAAGATACGCAGCAAACGCGACAAAATAAATTCAGAATTCCACAGTGTTTCCGACATTCTGATAACCGATATTAAATCCACTGATTTGAAAAGGTTTGCGCGCGACGAATCGTTTAATCAAAACGATATTTTTGTGGAAATGATTGGCGATTACGACGAACGGTTCTGGGAAAACTACAACATCATAAAACCCGACGAAGACTTACGAAATGCCCTGAAAAGCCTGTCGGAAAACTAATCTGACCGCACTTCCGCTATTTTACTACACCTCTTCCAAAAAACAAACCCGTTATATTCCGCCTGGGTTATGACGCGGGTTCGATGATTTTCACAGCAAAAGTTATTCAAAAGCTGCTGTCGTTTTATTAAAAAGCTGCCGTCCTTTTATTATTTCGATAGGTATCAGAATTATTTTTAATACGTATCAGATTTAATTCTGATACCTGTCATTTTTAATTTTGATACGTATTAGAATTTAATTTGATAAGTATCAAAAAAGAAAAACAACGTATGAAAAAAACAAAATGACGAGTGATTTAAACCCGTTTTACGGCAGCAAAACCATAAACCATCGTTTTGATTTCTTTTGACCATACATCAACAAATACAATTCGCGGGGAAGGAAACGGAGGGCGGCCGCGGTACAGCGGACTAACGGCAGCCACACGGCACCGGGTTTAAACCATGGCCCATCCAACGCCGGTATTTGCGGTTTTGCGGCTCAACGCCGTGCGAAACCAAAAATAAAAGACCTCTTTCAACTATTTTTCCTTAATTTTAACCGGTTTTATTTTTTGGAAATTAATAATCAGAAAACATGGAAGAATTCAGCACCCGGCAACAAAAAATCTCGAAGCTGGTACACCGCGAGATGGCCGACATCCTTTTAAAAATCAATAAAGCCAAATTTACGGGGAAACTGATAAGTGTGACCATTGTGCGGGTAACCAAAGATTTGGCAATTGCGCGTATTTATCTGAGTATTTACCCGTCGCAGTTTGCCGCTGAAATCCTGTCCGACATTCAGTTAAGCCACAAACAAATAAGGGGAGAACTGGGCCGGAGGGTCGGCAAAAGCCTGCGGGTGATTCCCGATCTCGAATTTTATATTGACGACAGCCTCGACTACATCGAGAATATCGACAAATTACTGCACCATTAGGTCGTCAAAAATATGGGGAGAAAACCTTCGTTTTAAACAAAATTACACGGTTGAACTTACCACTTTTTATAGCAAAACGGTATCTGGTTTCGAAAAAGAAACAGAACATCATCAATATCATGTCGTGGATTTCTGTGGCCGGAATTATCGTTGGCACACTTGCGCTCGTAATTGTTCTTTCGGTAATGAACGGGTTTAACAGCCTTATTAACGAGTTTTTCAGCAGTTTCGACCCCGATTTAAAAATAACTTCGGTGCAGGGAAAAATGTTTGACCCTGCGGAAATCGATGTTGAAAAAATAAAAGACCTGCCGGGCGTGGTCCACTATGCCGAAGTAATAGAGGAAGTTGCCATGCTCAAATACGGGAGCCGGCAATATTTTGCCACGATTAAGGGAGTACCTGGCAACTTTACCGACTATACCCATATCGACAGTTTAGTGGTTGATGGCCGTTTTATCCTGGAAGAAAACGGAATCGACTACGCCGTTGTTGGCCAGGGAGTGGCCGTAAATCTCGGCGTGGGCCTCACATTTATCGATCCTATCCGCATTTTTGTCCCCAAAAAGGGAAAGCAGGTTTCGCTCAACCCGGCGCGTGCAATTAACTACAATTCAATACATCCGTCGGGAATTTTCTCGGTCCTCGAAGAAATCGATTCCAAATACATTTTGGTCCCCTATCATTTTGCTGCCGATTTGTTTGAAAGCGGGCC
>CAYWBV010000004.1:20970-35075 GCA_964455785.1 uncultured Maribellus sp. | reverse complement strand
CCAAATACATTTTGGTCCCCTATCATTTTGCTGCCGATTTGTTTGAAAGCGGGCCTGAAATTTCGGCTATCGAACTGGGGTTCGACAAAACGTACAACCCGAAAAAGCTTCAGAAAGAAATCGAAAAAATTACGGGCGACGGGTTTCACGTGAAAAACAAATACCAGCAACACGACCTTATCAACAAAACCATGAAATCGGAGAAATGGTTTACTTCGCTCATATTGGTATTCATTTTAATCATCGCTTCGTTTGGTATTTTAGGCAGTTTGTCGATGCTCATCATCGATAAAACCAGCGACATAAAGATTTTGCAAAGTATGGGCGCTTCCCAAAAAACCATCCGGCAGATTTTTATTTTTGAAGGGTGGTTAATTTCGGTTGCGGGCGTAGTTATCGGTTCGGCATTAGGAATTATTGTCTGTTGGCTGCAAATCAAATTTGGCTTTATTACGTTGCCCGGTAACGGTTCATTCGTTATCACAGCCTATCCGGTAGAAATTATCTTTACTGACATTGTTCTGATTACAGGTGTTGTTTTGATTGTCGGCTTTTTGGCATCGTGGTACCCCGTACGGTTTATTTCAAAACAAAATATGATACACCTTAGCAACTAATATGCTGTATATCAATAATAGCAGGCGTATATTAAGAAAATATAAATCTGATTTTCATTATGATTTTGAGGGATAATTTCTTCTATCTTGCGTTCAGTTTTTGATACAAACAATTAAAATAAAACAGATATGAAAGCCCTGGTAAAAAGCAAGCCGGAGAAGGGAATTTGGATGGAAGAAGTGCCAATTCCGCCGGTAGGACCAAACAATATTCTTTTGAAGGTTAAAAAATCAGCCATCTGCGGTACCGATTTACATATTTACAAATGGGACGAATGGGCACAACAAACCATTAAAACCCCGGTCATTATTGGCCACGAATATATGGGAACCGTGGTTGAAGTGGGTTCGGAAGTTGACCGTGTAAAGGTAGGTGAACGGGTAACCGTTGAAGGACATATTTCATGTGGTTTCTGTAGGAACTGCCGTCGTGGCAGGCAACATATATGTGACAATACTATCGGGATTGGCGTTCAGCGCGATGGCGGTTTTGCGGAATACATTTCTGTTCCGGCTAAAAATGTACTTCACATCGACGATCGTATTTCCGATGAAATGATGGCCATTATGGATCCGCTGGGAAACGCCACACACACAGCCCTTTCTTTCCCGTTGTTGGGCGAAGATGTTATCATTACCGGAATTGGCGGACCGATTGGTGCAATGGCCACAGCCGTTTGTAAATTCGCCGGCGCACGCAACATCATTGGTACCGACTTAAGTAAATACCGCCGCGATTTGGCCCGCAAAATGGGCGCAACCCGTGTTATCGACCCTACGAAGGAAAGTATAAAGGAGGCGATGGCAAAACACGGTATGGTAGCCGGGTTCGATATCGGGTTGGAGTGTTCGGGTTCGCCCGCTGCTTTTAACGACATGGTGAACCACATGTACAATGGAGGAAAAATCAGTTTACTCGGGCTGCTCCCGCAAAGTACCCAGATCAACTGGAGTAAACTCATTTTTAAAGGATTAACCTTAAAAGGTATTTACGGCCGCGAAATGTACGAAACCTGGTATCAAATGGAAATGATGTTAACTTCGGGCCTGGATATAACACCCGTTATTACCCATCGTTTTCCTGCCGATGACTTTCAAAAAGCATTTGACATAATGGAAGAAGGAAACAGCGGAAAAATTATTCTTAGCTGGGAATAAACCGTGTTTCACGTGAAATTTTATTAATCTTGCGGTTGTTATTTTCTCATTCATAGCGAAATAGCTATTTTTACTGAAAACTGGCAAACTTGAAAAAAGGACTCGTAATAAAATCTACCGGAAGTTGGTACACTGTTGAAGATGAAAACGGTGAACTGTTTGAATGCAAAATCAAAGGAAATTTCCGCATAAAAGATATTAAAAGTACCAACCCGGTTGCTGTTGGCGACCGGGTTGAGTTTACTGTCGCAAACGAAACTGATACAAAAACATCGCAAAAAATAGGTCTCATTTCGGCAATTTCCGAACGAAAAAATTATATTATCCGCCGTTCACCTAATCTTTCAAAACAGTCTCACATCATCGCCTCCAACATCGATCAGGCAGTATTAATTGTAACCCTTAACTTTCCAATAACAACTACTACGTTCATCGACAGGTATTTAGCATCTGCAGAAGCATACAGAATACCGGTTCTGCTGGTTTTTAACAAAACCGACCGTTACGACAACAAACAAAGCACTGCGCTAAAAAATATGATAACAGTATACGAAAGTATTGGTTATACCTGTTTAACTACCTCTGCCAGAACCAATTCAGGAATAGAAACTTTAAAAGTCGCCGTCCAAAACAAAATAAACGTCTTTAATGGACACAGCGGCGTTGGAAAATCAACCCTTCTAAATTTAATACAGCCCGGCCTAAATTTAAAGACCAGTGAAATTTCAGACTCCCACCAAACAGGAAAGCACACTACTACTTATTCTACCCTATATAAATTAAATTTCGGAGGATATGTTATTGATACTCCCGGAATTAAGGGTTTTGGAATGCTTGAAATGGAACCCTGGGAGATTTCCCACTATTTTCCGGAAATCTTTCGGATTTCTGAACATTGCCAGTATAACAACTGCTCCCACACTCATGAACCGGGATGTGCAGTGAAAGTTGCTGTAGAGAAGGGAGAGATTGCGGTTTCGCGCTTTACAAGCTATTTGGGACTTTTAGAAGGAGATGATAAATATCGGCCTGCTTTCTGATAGTACTAAAATTAGAAACAACAAGTTCTATATACAAAAAAAAACAAAAATCACTTATGAAAATAGGAATAAATGAGCTTAGCCATTCTATTTCCTACAGAACTTGCCAATTGTGATTCTTCCAGTTCCTTAACATTTTTTACTGATTTAAAATCACTTAGCAATTTCTGAACAGTCTTCTCTCCTACTCCCGGAATCGAATTTAACTCCGAAGAAATGAATGATTTTGACCTCTTCTGCCGATGAAAAGTGATCCCAAAACGATGCGCCTCGTCTCGCAATTGTTGAATTATTTTGAGAGTCTCTGAATTTTTGTTAATATAAATCGGAACTGAATCGCCTGGAAAATATATTTCCTCCAACCGTTTAGCAATGCCAATAACTGATATTCTTCCACGTAAATTAAGCTTTTCCAAAGCGGTAACTGCCGAAGAAAGCTGCCCCTTTCCTCCGTCAATAACAATTAACTGCGGTAACTTTTTCCCCTCATTGAGCAAACGGCTGTAACGACGGAATACAATCTCCTCCATCGACGCAAAATCATTGGGCCCCTGAACTGTTTTTACGTTATAATGTCGATATTCTTTCTTTTGCGGCCGCCCATTAATAAAAACGACACATGCGGCGACAGGAAAGGAACCCTGTAAATTACTATTGTCAAAACATTCGATCTGCACTGGCAATTCTGATAACTGCAGATCACTTTTAATCGTATTCAAAATTCTGTCATCCCTAACTTTTGGATTCTTCAGTATCGCTTGTTTCTCCTTTTCTAAACGGTAATATTTGGCATTTCTCTGTGAAAGTTCCAGCAAACTGCGCTTTTCACCACTTTGAGGAATAATAAACCGAACATTTTCGAGAACAAAATCTAATGGAATCGGCACAATAATCTCGTTTGCATTACTAAAAATTTTCTGCCGTATATCCACTATCCCCGCCAGTAATAATTCATCTGTCGATTCATTCAAAATCTTTTTAATTTCCAAGGTATAGGTTTGAATTATTGCACCTCTGATAATTTTTAGATAATTGATATATGCAAATTTTGAATCCTCCTCTATTGAAAACACATCGACATCAGTAATTGTTGGCGACACCACAGTTGACCTGCTTTGATATCTTTTTAACGAATCATATTTCTCTTTTATTTTGAGCGCCTCTTCAAAGTTCAGTTCTCCAGCCATTCGTTGCATAACATTCTCTAAATGTTTTATAACTCCCGAGATATTTCCTTTTAAGATATTTTCAATGTCATCAATTCCTTCATTGTATTTTTCCAAACTAATATGACCTTCGCATGGACCCAAACAGTTCCCAATATGATATTCAAGGCAAACTTTATACTTTCGGTTTATGATGTTTTCATCAGTTAAATGATAATTACATGTTCTCAACTTGTATTCAGACTTAAAGAGATCGAGTAAAGTCCGAACGGTATAAACCGATGTATAAGGGCCAAAATATTTTGAACCGTCCTTAATTAAATCTCTTGTTTTAAAAACTCTTGAAAATGGTTCGTTTTTTATGCAAATCCAGGGATAACTTTTATCGTCCTTTAGCCTGATATTGTATCGAGGCTGATATTTTTTTATTAGATTGTTTTCCAACAACAGTGCGTCCTGCTCAGTCGTTACAACCATGTGCTTTATATCAAAAATATTTCTGACAAGAATGGCTGTTTTCCGCTGATCATGCTGTTTTGAAAAATAAGAAGAAACCCGTTTTTTTAAATTCTTGGCTTTTCCTATATATATTATTGTATCCGAATTATCAAAAAACTGGTAAATACCCGGTTTGTCGGGTAAAACGGAGATAAGGGATTTTAAATATTCAATATTTGAATTCGACGACTGATATTTCAATGCTCTTTGTATTTTACTAAAATCTGAGTTTCAAACTTTTTTATAGCCTCCTTTTTTTGTGTTTGAATAAATTCAAGATCACACAAAAAACTAAAATATAAATCCTTTACACCCATCCTTTGAGCCAACATCAGTGCTGCATATGCTGTTCCACCAGTGGCAAGCAAATCATCATGAATTAACACAATATCGTTTTGTTCCAATGCATCGGAATGTATTTCAACACTATCAATACCATATTCGAGCTCATAATTTTCACTTATTGTCAGAGATGGTAATTTTCCTTTTTTTCTGACAGGAACAAACCCCGCATTTAAACGATTAGCAATTGCCCCGCCAAAAATAAATCCCCTTGATTCAAGCGCAACCACCTTTGTAATATTTTTGTCTTTAAATTTTTCTACCACCACATTAATAACCGCGTTAAAAGCTTCGTTGTTTTTAAGAAGCGTGGTTATGTCTTTAAAATTAATTCCCTCTTTCGGAAAATCCTGAATTTCTCTGATTTGTTTTTTAAAATCCATAAAATATTAATTGGTTTCACGTGGAACATTACCTTCCCAACATAATTAGTAATACATTTATATCTGCCGGGGATACTCCCGAAATTCTTTTTGCTTGTCCAATAGTTTTAGGATTAATTTTAGAAAGCTTTTGTCTTGCCTCAGTCGATAGTGATTTTAATTTATCATAATCAAAACGATCCTCAATCAGAATACTCTCAAACTTTTCCAATTTATCAGCCAACAATCGTTCTCTATTTATATATCCTTCATATTTGATTTCTATTTCGGCTCCTTCAACAATCTCCCTCTTTCTTTCCTCGGGAACCCGTTTTAGAAAGTGTTTAAATGGTGTGATGGGTTCAATCAAATCAAATATCGAAATCTGAGGCCTCAAAATAATGTCAATTAATTTAACACCTTGTTTCAGTTCATTTGTTAGTTTGTCCTTAAGCAATTGATTTACAAACACTGGCTTAACGCTTAACTCTTTTGTATACCGGACGATTTCTGAAATTAAGCCCACTTTTTGTTTCAAAATTTTTACCCGTTCTGGAGAAGCAAGTCCCAATTTATAGGATTTTTCAGTTAATCGAATATCTGCATTATCTTGCCGAAGCAAAATTCGATATTCAGCCCGACTGGTAAACATCCGGTATGGTTCATCCACACCTTTTGTAACCAGGTCATCAATTAAAACCCCAATGTAAGCTTCGTCCCTTTTTAAAACAAAGTCCTCATTCAAACCCTGTGCTTTTAGATGTGCATTAATACCCGCCATTATTCCTTGAGCGCCCGCCTCTTCATATCCGGTTGTTCCATTAATTTGCCCGGCAAAAAAAAGATTTTTTAGTATTTTGGTCTCGAGGGTATGAAACAATTGTGTCGGTTCAAAATAATCGTATTCAATTGCGTAGCCCGGACGGAAAATTTTAGCATTCTCAAGCCCCGGAATTTTATGCAGTGCCTTATATTGAATATCCCACGGAAGTGACGACGAAAAGCCATTTAAGTAGTACTCATTTGTTCGCTCCCCTTCCGGCTCCAAAAAAAGCTGATGTTTTTCCTTCTCCGAGAAAGTAACCAATTTTGACTCAATACTCGGACAATATCGGGGTCCAGTACTTTGGATAGTTCCGTCAAACATTGGCGCTACATCAAAACCTAACTCCAGCTCTGTGTGAACTTCGGGATTGGTATAAGTTATCCAGCAAGATCGTTGTGTCAGTTTTGTCTGCGTTCCGGGCAAATAAGAGAATCTGTCATCACCCTCATCACCCCGCTGTTCAACTAAATTGGTAAAATCAATAGTTCTCCCGTCAATTCGTACCGGCGTACCGGTTTTTAATCGGCCTGTTTTAAAACCTGCTTGAAATAATTGCTCCGTAATAAAATAGGAAGCCGATTCTCCAATACGACCACCTTCCATCTTTGCCGCTCCAATATGCATTAATCCATTCAAAAAAGTACCGTTGGTGAGAATAACCGTTTTCGATTTAAATTTCACACCAATTTTAGTCTTCACACCATAAACACAGTTATCCTTAATTAATAAACCAACCACAGCATCCTGCCATAAATCTAGATTATCTGTATTTTCCAATGTTTCACGCCACAATTCAGAAAACCGGAACCTGTCATTTTGCGTTCTCGGGCTCCACATAGCCGGTCCCTTGGATTTATTTAACATTCTGAACTGAATGGTACTTTTATCTGCAATAATCCCTGAAAAACCGCCTAATGCGTCAATTTCGCGCACGATTTGCCCCTTGGCAATGCCTCCCATCGCAGGGTTACACGACATCTGTCCGTACTTTGTCATGTCCATTGTAATTAACAACGTCTTTGACCCCAAATTTGCGGATGCTGCTGCGGCTTCACATCCAGCATGTCCACCACCAACTACTATAACATCATATTCCGGAATCATAATTTTCCCCTCCAAAATCAACTTCATTTAAATAGTATTCCTCTTTGCTCCGCATTTCCCTAATTTCCTCCAATGTTTTATCATTGTATCCAATTAAATGCAAAACTCCATGAAATACAACCCTATATAACTCCATAATAGTTTGATTATGAAAGAGTAATGAGTTTTCTTTTATCCTATCCAAACTGATAAAGACATCACCGGAAACAACGTTACCTTCCACATAATCAAACGTTATCACATCTGTATAATAATCGTGATTCAAAAATTGTTTATTTATTTCCAACAAATACTCATCCGAACAAAATATGACAGAAATATCTCCAACCTGTTTAGATTCGGATATAATTACCCTTGATATTTGTTTTTTTATTGAATTCTTCTTTACTTTTATTGGTTGAACTTTTTCGAAAAATATCTGTATGTTGTTCACTTACATTCAATTTTTAACTTAACCTTATTTCCTTTTTCATTGTAACATAAAGAATCTGACAACGATTTAATAATATGTATGCCTCTTCCCGACTCCTTTTTTATGTTCTCAATCGTTGTTGGATCTGCTAACTTACAATAATTAAATCCTTCTCCTTCATCGTGTATTTCAACATGTATTTTACTGTTATGATAAAGAATTTCAATAGTAACATACTTTCTTTTATCGTTTTGATTGCCATGCTCTATGGAATTAATTATGGCTTCTGAAATACAGAGTAATACTTTATTAAAATATTTCAGAGATAAATTATACTCTTCAAATACTTCAGACAAAAATGCTGAAACCCTAATTAGCTCTGCTTTATCCGAATTAATAATCAGTATTTTAGGCGAATTTTTCAATACTGCTGTTTCTCCATATTATTTAAATACTGCTTATATTTAAAATTATAGAAGCTATTCAACTGATGCGAGTTTCTGTTCAAATATTCAATTGAAAAATTATCCTTCTCCTTATACTGGAAAAACTTTACAGGGTTACTGAAAAAATCTTCAGCACTTTCCGACTCGCGTTTATCCTCAAAGTCCCGTTCCATTTCAGCCTTTTCCGCTTCCAACAATCGAGTTGTTATCAAATTCTGCCGGGTTATTGTTTGTGCATTAATAGTCCTGTTCATCAGTTCCTTACGGTTTTCCTCCAACAACTGATCAATTTGCTGAAGCTGTTTTTTTGCCCCGCTGCCAACACTTCCATTATTCATTAACTCGCGCAACATTTGCTGCATCATTTCGTGTTGCATCAACGATTCCCCCAATTGTTTGCCCATCTGTTGGGAATTGCCTTTTTTTATTTGCTCAATCATTTGCTGCAACTGCTGTTTAATATTTTCTGAGGTTTGTTTTAACATATTCATTCCGGGTTTACCATTACCCGGATTTTCACATTCCTGATCGCCCTGCATTCCTTCGGCCATTTGTTTTTCAAGGTTCTCAAGCGCTTCATTTAACATCAAAGCCAGATTATTTACCGACGTAACAACAAACTGCTGACTTACCCTGGCATTCGGATACAAACCCTCCTCCATCTCACTTTTTGTTTTTTCCAAATTCAATTCCATGGCCAACAACTCATTGTTTACCATTGTGTTAATCTGAGGCGTTCGTAAAGCCAAAGCGTACAGCGAATCTTTAACCACCCGGCTTTGGTCAGAAATGCGTTTTTGTTCCTGATTTAACTGTACAATTACCGGATCATTTGCATTTATTCCCGACAGGTTACTTAAAACACTTTCCTGAGAAAAGGAAAGCACAATCAAATTACTCAGTATCTGTTTCAGGTTCTCTATATTTTCCATGTTTTGCTGCATGGAGTTCGACTTCAGCATTTGTTCCATAGCAAATGCCATATTTTTCATCTTTTCAGAGGTGCTTTTTATTCCCTCTCCTGCCTTTTTTTTGTTCTTTTTATCTATCTCCTTTTTATTCTCTTCTATACTTTTATCAATGTCCTTAAAATCTTCACCGAAATCATCAAAATTAATGGGTTTTGTAAGTTCATTGTTCATCTCTAAAACTCCATTTAACTCATTCTCGAGCCGTTTCAGATCATTCTGATGTTTTTCAATTTTTTCCTTAACCGGCTCAAAACTTCTTTCTTCTTCTATTTGATTACTCAGTTGTTCTTCTTCGCCTGCCATCTTGCCTATTTCATCGGTAATTTTATTGAGCTTCTCCTCAATTTTCATTTTTCTCAGCATTTCCAGATTTCTATCCAACTGTTTCTGTAAATCTTCGAAAGTGAGTTCCATTTGTTTCGATAACTGGTTAAGTTTTTTACCGTCAAACTGTTCCGCCAGTTTATTAAACTCTTCCATCAATTTTTTTAATTCATCCGTAAAAACTTCTTCCAGTAATTCTTCAATCTGCTTTTGTTTTTCAATAATCTCGTCGCTTTGTTTATTAAATGAATTCAGATATTTATTCAGATTTTCATTGTCTTGTTTTATCCGATCATACAACTGTTCCAGTTTATTCTGTTTCGAAATAATATCATTTACCATCTGAGATTTTTCCCAATCTGAAACATTGGTATCCATATTTTTTAACTGCAGGCTTTCCAAATCCTTTTGTATTTCACCTGCCATCTCTCTGCTTTCCTCAATCATATTCTGAAGCTTGGCAAACTCCTCTTTCTCTGCTTGCGAAATCTCTTCCTGATTAGGAAACGTAAATGTAAAATTATCAGAAGTTGTTGTTTTATAATTATTTACCGCATCATTATCGGTAACCGAAAAATAGTATGAAACTGTTCCTTCCCTATACTCCAAACCATTAAAATCATAACTAAAATAAAACTCCTGATCAGTCATCGACTCCACAAAAGGAATTGAAACTGCCGAATCAGAATTATTTATATTGTAATGAAATTTTAAATCAGAAAAACCATAATCGTCACCAATTACACCTTTAAAAAAGAACCTTGTCAACTGAAAGGAATCATTTACCTGTGTAATATTTATTTCAGGAAAAAGGTCGGGAATAACATCAACTGTATAAGACAATGCCAACTCTGGTTCTGTTAACTTGTTTTGAATAAATACATTGTACTTTTCTGAACGGTAAAAAACAGTTTTCGCCCTGAAATAGTTCATTTCCCTTTCGGCTGTTAATTTTGTGGTATCAGAAAGAACCACAGACAGTGAATCAGTGTCTATCCCCTCGAAATTCCATTCCACACGACTGCCGTTTGGTACCTGTAAGTCGCCAATATTGTTAAAAGCCAGGTTTTGTAAACCGGTGTAAGCAGGAGGAAAAATATTTACACTAAATGATGTAATACCAGGTTTTGGAAGTAATAATAAATTATACTCCTTTGAATTGTACTTTAAATCGGTAAAGTAAAAAGTTACCGGATTAATTACCGAAGCCACTTCAAACTCAAAATTCCCGTCCGCCATACCTTTCATCAGGTAATTGTTTTCTTCAATATTTATATAAACCATCTGCGGAATTTCATCTCCTTCACACTTCATTTTAAAGGTAAAAGATTCACCTTTTTTGGCATTCAGTGAAGTATTTATTAAGGAAAAAGTATAGGGAGCAGGTTTTACAAATTCAGTATTATAATGAATGATACGTTGTGTCGATTCGGTAAACACATTTCTGTTAACCAAAAAAATACCAGTTGTAACGGTCAAACTGATAATAAAATACAACAAAATATACCGTAGATTTTTAAATTGAACTGCTTCGTTAAAATCGAAAATTTTTAACTCTCTAATTTTTTGATCGATACTGGCGAGTACTATTTCATTGGAATACTGATTTCCCGATATTGAAGCTAATTCAATAATATTCAATAGTTTATCTTTAATATCTGAAAAATTATTCTGAATCATCACCGATGCCGATCTGGTATCGATCGGTTTTAAAATGTGTAATAATTTTAACAGTGGTATTCCGGTAAACTGAATAAACAATAATCCCCCGAAAATTGTGAACCCGAAAAAAAGTATTTTGCGGTAGGCTGACGAAAAATAAATAAAATATTCCATCACCGAAAACAACACATAAATCATCAATAAACTAAAAAGGGTTATAATCAATCCTTTTAAAAGTCGGTATAAGTAGTACCTGAGCTTAAAAGAATTAAGTTTATTAACAAGTATGTTGAAATTTTCAGTCATTAATTATAATCCTTTATCATCCAAAAAATTACAAAAACCAGTATTGTTAATAACAATGCCTTTACCGGTAAAAAAACAAAAATAATCTTTTAAAATAAAACTTGCATTTTTTCAATATTTATATACCACGATCTCATTTTTGAATAACGATAAAATAATAGAGGTATTTCAACTCAAACTTTCCACAACAAATCAACCTGTTTACATCCTCTATAAAACCAATTCAATTTAAATTAACAGTTGTTGATATTGTCATTTAAAATACTTTATTATAACAACTTAATTAGCTCAAAAGATGTTTAAAAAAGAAGTAAAACAGGGTTTAAATCCTATGAATAAAAACTGATAAATAGAAATTAACAGTTACCAACAGGTAATAATTAACTAAATTAGATTTCTATATTTGTTAGAAGATATTATTAATAATATGAAATTATGGAAATTCTTCTTGTAGAAGATAATTTGTTAAACCAGAAAGTGGTCATGTTTAATTTGCGGAAACAAAATTATACGGTTACTGCTGTTACCAACGGCCGGGATGCAATTACCAAATTTAAGGAAAACAAATTTGATTTGATATTAATGGATATTATGCTTCCTGAAATGGATGGTTACGAAATCACAATTTTTATCCGCAATCTGGAAAAAGAATCAGGTGCGACCAAACCAATACCCATTATCGCATTAACAGCCAATGCATTGGATAATGACAAAGAAAAATGTTTACAGGCAGGTATGACCGATTATCTTTCAAAACCTTTTACGTCGATCGAACTTAATGACATTATTAAAAAATACCAGCCTTGAAAATCATTGATTATGGACGAAACTTTAGATATTAGAGGAGGATCGCTTTCTGAAAATGAACTGGAATTTGATCAAAAGTTGCGTCCTCTTCAATTCGATGATTTTAGCGGGCAAAAGCAGATTGTTGATAACCTGAAGATTTTTGTACAGGCGGCTAAAATGCGGGGCGAATCACTGGATCATGTGCTTTTGCACGGCCCGCCCGGACTGGGAAAAACAACTCTTTCAAATATTATTGCCAACGAACTTGGAGTAAATATTAAAATTACGTCGGGGCCAGTTCTGGATAAACCCGGTGATCTTGCCGGACTGCTTACCAACCTCGAATTCAGAGATGTGCTTTTTATCGATGAAATTCACAGGTTATCTCCTGTTGTTGAAGAGTATTTGTATTCGGCAATGGAAGATTTCAGGATTGATATCATGATTGATAAAGGTCCAAGCGCACGGTCCATTCAGTTGGAATTAAACCCGTTTACGCTGATTGGTGCGACTACTCGTTCAGGATTACTGACTTCGCCGCTGCGGGCCCGGTTTGGTATCAATTCTCACCTTGAATATTACGATGCAACTGTACTTACCGGAATTGTAAAAAGGTCGGCAAAAATACTCGATGTAAAAATTAGTGATGAAGCAGCGGGCGAAATCGCTTTCCGCAGCCGTGGTACTCCAAGGATTGTTAATTCGCTTTTACGACGTGTCCGCGATTTTGCCCAGGTAAAAGGTACAGGCGAAATCGACATAAAAATTACCAAACATGCCTTAAAAGCTTTAAATATTGATGAATACGGGCTCGATGAAATGGATAACCGGATTCTGTATTGTATTATCGATAAATTTAAAGGGGGGCCGGTGGGTATTTCTACCATTGCAACTGCAGTTGGAGAAGATGCCGGAACCATTGAGGAAGTGTATGAACCTTTTTTAATAAAAGAGGGATTTATAAAACGCACACCACGTGGAAGGGAAGCTACCGAACTGGCTTACAAACACCTCGGAAGAATAAAATACGGCGACTCTCCTACTCTTTTTTAATTCACTGGTTTTAATTCTATTTCGAACAAACGCGGCCACCATTTTCCGGTTACAAACAGACGGCCTTTTTCTTTGTCGTAAGCAATTCCGTTGAGATAATCGATAGTGTCTTTCGGGTTTTTGAACATATTTAGAATTCCATCGAGGTTAATTTCAGATAAAATTCTGCCAGTTTCGGGTTCAATCTGAACGATAACATCCGTAGTATAAACATTGGCATAAATAGTTCCATTGATGTATTCCAATTCGTTTAGATTATTGGTAAATCCTTGATTATTTGTTACCTGAACAGTTTTTACTACTGAAAAGTTTTCTGGATTCAGCCAGGTCAGCACGTTGGTTCCGTCACTCATTATCAGGTTTTCACCATCATTGGTCAGTCCCCAGCCTTCTTTTGATTTATACTGAAAACTGTCGATCAGGGCAAAATCGGAAAGGTTATAAATAAAACCTTTTTGGTTGCGGTAAGTTATCTGGTAGATTTTATTGTTTAAAATGGTAATTCCCTCACCAAAATAAACATCATCCAAAAGAACCGATTGAACCGGATTTCCGGTAGCCGGATTAACTTTATACAAACCCGATTTACCATTTTCACCGGTTCCTTCATAAAAAAAACCGTTGTAAAATTCGAGCCCCTGTGTGTAAAACCTTTTAGAATGGGGATAATTTTGAATGGTTTGATAGGAATATTTTTTGGGAGAAATGTCGGAAAATACCGGAAATGATTTAATTCTCGAATTTTCAACGCCATCCGTTTTTGTGGCAACAACTTTGAAATTACTCGAACCCAACTCATTCAGTTTAATATTTTCAACAGTAAAATCAAGTTCATTACTTTCCTTTATTAATTCATTTTTATAAAAAAGCCTGATATTTTGAATTTCGCCGTCTTTTACTTTAGTTTCAACTTTTACAGCAACTTCCTCACTAAATGTATAATTCTTTTTTGCGGGCAAAATGTTGATGGTAACTACCGGTTTACGCGAACGTTTTGGTTTGTTTGAACACGATAAAAAAACAATAAAA
>CAYWBV010000004.1:3854-20870 GCA_964455785.1 uncultured Maribellus sp. | reverse complement strand
TACCGGTTTACGCGAACGTTTTGGTTTGTTTGAACACGATAAAAAAACAATAAAAAGGCTCAAAACAACAACCAAAGGGAATACCAGTTTTTTCATTCTTTATAAAATATTTTTGAAATCAAAGATAAAATTTATACGCGAACGTTGGGCAGAATTAAACTTGCGTAATATAAATGAATTATATCTTTGTTTAAAAATACAATCGTTTTGAATACCTATAAAAAGCTTGCAGGCGACACGGTTATTTATGGAGTGAGCAGTATTGTAGGACGCATCTTAAACTGGTGTCTTGCCCCATATTACATGATTATTTTTGCTCCTGAAGATTTTGGAATCATGACCAATCTATATCAGTATGTAGCATTTTTAATGATTTTACTTACCTACGGAATGGAAACCTCCTTTTTCAGGTATGCATCAAAAAGCGATAATCCGGATAAGGTGTATTCAACAGCATTAATTTCGCTGTTTACCACCTCCTTATTATTTGTTATTCCTTTTTTGTTTATCAGCGATTTTGTTGCCAATATTTTACAGTATCCGGGCCATCCTGAATATATTTTGTGGCTGGCAATTATTCTCGGTATCGATGCATTAACAGCTATTCCTTTTGCCCGGTTAAGATTAAACAGCAGACCAGTTCGGTTTGCAACCATCAAAATTGTAAATATTGGTTTTAACATTGCGTTCAACCTGTTTTTTCTATCGCTTTGTCCGTACTTGCTAAAAAACAACCCCGATTCGTTTGTTAATCTGTTTTATTCTCCCGGGGTGGGAGTTGGTTACGTATTTATTGCAAATTTGCTTGCATCGCTTTCAACGCTGATTTTGCTTTTACCTGAAATGCTGAAAATAACCTTTCAGTTCGACGGAAAACAACTGAAGGTGATGTTGAATTATGGATTTGGAATTCTGATTGTTGGCCTTGCAGGAATGGTTAGCCAGGGAATTGATAAAATTTTAATTCCTTTTTTGGTGCCCGAAAGTCAAAATCCAATGCAGCAGCTCGGTATTTACGGGGGAAACTTTAAAGTTGCAGTTTTAATGAATGTTTTTATCCAGGCTTTCCGGTACGCATTCGAACCGTTTTTCTTTTCGCACGGAAATAAAAAAGACGACCCCAAAATTTACGCAACCGTAATGAAATATTTTGTGATTTTTGGATTGCTCATTTTTCTTGGAATGATGTTGTATGTTGATTTGCTAAAAATAATCATTCAAAAAGATTACCAGGAAGGAATGAAGGCCATCCCCTTAATACTGATGGCAAACCTGTTTTTCGGAATTTATTTTACACTTTCGCTTTGGTATAAACTAACCGATAAAACGCGGTATGGCGCGTACATTGCAATTACGGGAGCTTTAATTACGGTGATTTTGAATGTTATTCTGATTCCGGTTTTAGGATATATGGGTTCCGCAATCAGTGGCTTTTTTGGTTTTTTTATAATGATGTTGATTTCCTATTATTTCGGCCAGAAATATTACCCGGTTCCATATCCCGTTAAAAGAATTTTAATTTACTTTTTAATAGCTGCTGTTTTATATTTTATCTCGCTCTATACAAATTCATTTACGCCTTTTTTGAAATATTTTAGCAGTACTGTTTTACTATTTATTTTCTTTGGGTCGGTTTTTATGTTGGAAAAAAGGGAATTGGTTGCCTTATTTAAATTCAGTAAAAAGAAATAAGTACTAAAAAGTATTAATTTTGTCGGAATTAAGCGATTACCGATTTTATAATGAGCTTACCTGACTTTAGGCAGGCTTTATAGTAAGAAATTGATTATTAGTTATTTTGAAAAAAAATTTCAGGTGAAGGATTTAAAAGGAAAAATAATTGCAGTTGCCAGCGATCATGCTGGTTACGATAAAAAGCAGGTAATTCTGAAATATTTGAAAGAAAAAGGAATTGCATGGAAAGATTTTGGCTCTTTTACAAGCGAAAGTGTGGATTATCCAGACTACGCACACCTTATCGGAGAAGCCATTGATAAAGGCGAATATGAAATTGGAATTACTTTCTGCGGGAGCGGACAGGGCATCAGTATAGCGGCGAACAAACATCAGAATGTGCGTTCGGCCATTTGCTGGAAGCCCGAAATTGCTGCTCTTGCAAAACAACACAACGATGCCAACATTTGCGCCCTTCCCGCAAGGTTTGTAACCGACGATGAAGCAATTGCCATTGTTGAAGCTTATTTGAATGCCGAATTTGAAGGCGGACGACATGCCCGGCGTATTGCAAAAATTCCCATAAAATAGAAAATGCCAACAACAAAAGATATATTTCTAAAGGACTCGGAAATTGCCTTCGATAAAAAGCACCGGAGAACCATCAATTTTAATATTTCGAGGTACAACGAGGCGGTTCGGCGGGGAAAACTGCGTTACAGAAATATAAATTTGGCAAAAGAAAGGGCTTCGTACATTAAAAATAAAGTGGTTGCCAACCTTCCCGGTTACCTCGAAGAATTTGAAAAAAATGCCCTCCGTAACGGAATTCAGGTAGTTTGGGCGAGAAACAGCAATGAAGCTGTTTCCGAAATTTTAAAGATTTTAAAGGAAAACCAGGCAAGGTTGCTGGTAAAAAGCAAGTCGATGATTTCGGAGGAAATCGACTTAAACCACCACATAGAAATGGCTGGAGTAGAGCCGGTTGAAACTGATTTGGGTGAATTTATTGTACAGGTTGCCGGCGAAAAACCGTACCATATTTTAACACCGGCTATGCACAAATCAAAGGAAGATGTGGCACAACTTTTTAATGAAAAATTTGATACGCCTCCTGATTCCACTCCTGAAGAAATGACACTTTTTGTCAGAGAGAAACTTCGGAAAAAATTTACTTCGGCCGAAATAGGGGTCACCGGTGCCAATTTTTTAATTGCCGATATTGGCGGTGTTGTTTTAACCGAAAACGAAGGCAACGGGTTTATGTCGGTGTCATTCCCGAAAGTTCACATTGTGATTACCGGGATTGAAAAGCTGCTGCCTTCGGTAAACGATTTACCCTTGTTTTTACCCTTGCTTTCTGCATTGGGAACCGGCCAGCAGGTAACTGTTTACAATTCGTTATTGACGGGACCAAGAAAGATAAACGAACAAAACGGTCCTGAAAAAATGGTCGTTGTCCTGCTCGACAACAATCGGTCAGAAATTGCACAGGAAAAAGAACATGTACAAGCGCTAAAATGTATTCGTTGTGGCGCCTGTTTAAATATTTGCCCTATCTATAAAAACGTGGGTGGCTACACCTACAACACCACTTACAGCGGTCCCATCGGATCGGTTATTTCTCCTTTTTTTGAAGGATTTGACAAATACGGCCATTTAAGTTTTGCATGTACAGTTTGTGGCGCCTGTACTGAAGTTTGTCCGGTAAAAGTTCCGCTCCACTATTTACTTCTGCTCAATCGTAATAAAAGTGTGGAAGAAAATAAGGGGAGTTTGAGTTGGAACGTCGGAATGAAAGCGTATGAGTTGATTTTCAGAAAACGAAAATATTTGGATGCTGTTAACGGGAACATTAAAAATAAACTGGCAAAAACAAACAAAAAAATATTGGGAAGTGAAAAAGAGTTACCCGCTTTTACGCAACATTCGTTTAGTAAAATCAGAAAGTTAAATTTAAAATAGTTGTTATGTTATCGAATACTTGTAAATACGCTTTGAGAGCATTGATTTATCTTGGTAAGTTCTCGCAGAATGACAAAAAGATCGGGATTAAAAAAATTTCAGAAGATTTGGGGTTGTCATCTCCTTTTTTGGGAAAAATTTTGCAAAACCTGGTAAAACAAAAATTACTGGTTTCTACAAAAGGGCCAAACGGCGGTTTTGCATTGGGCAAAAAGGCGGAAGATATTACCTTGTGGGACATTGTTACAAAGGTGGATGGCGAAGAGTTTTTTACCAATTGTTTAATTAGCCTTGAACCCTGTAAAGTACACGATCCTTCAAAACCATTGTGTCCGGTTCATTCGCAATACGATAGGCTTCGGGGCGAAATAAGCAAGTTTTACAAAGAAACTACGTTGGAAATTATCAGCAAAGACATAGATAAGTTTGAAAATCTGGTGAAACTTTAAAAAAACTTTTCCCATTTTTTACCGGAAACAAAAAGGTAAAAAAAGAGAACTGAAACGGCAATTCCAGTGGCGTTGGCCAAAAAATCGCCAAAATTGCTGCTGCGTGAAACGGTAAATGTTCGTTGCAGCGATTCGAGCAAAGCGCCAAGTAGTACAGCCGTAGCCGGGGCCAAAAATAAATGTTTCAGGTGAAGCCTTTTATAGGGCCGGAACAACAACAGGCAAAAGATAAAAAACAGGGCAAAATGTACCATTTTATCAAAATGAGGAATATTGACGAATGGTTTTGTCGGAAGATTTCCGGCCGGTAAAAAAAGTCCGTAACAAATTAAGCCAAGCCAAATTACAGGTTTAATAAAAAGAAATATTTTCATTTGCTGGAGTATGTCTCAGCGCGCAAAGTAATAAAAAGTATGGCAGGTATTTATATACATATTCCCTTTTGCCGGCAAAAATGTTACTACTGCGATTTTTATAAAACTGTAAATACCAGTTTAACAGGTCGTTTTATTGATGTTTTATCAAAAGAAATAAATTTAAGAAAAAATTTTTCCGAAGGTGAAACCATCGAAACCATCTATTTTGGAGGAGGTACTCCCTCAGTTTTAAAAGAACAGGAACTAACACAAATTTTACAGATTTTACACCACGAATTTGAGATTGTACCCGGTGCTGAAATTACTTTTGAGGCCAACCCCGACGATTTGGAAACAGATTATCTCGAACGTCTTTTTCGGTCCGGAATCAACCGGTTGAGCATTGGTATCCAGTCATTTCAGAATACACATTTAAAAAAAATGAACCGCAGGCACACCGCGCAGCAAGCGGTTCAGTCGGTTGAAAATGCTGTTAAGGCAGGATTCCGAAACATCAGCATCGATTTAATATACGGCCTGCCCGGATTGACAACCGAAGAGTGGCAAAACAGCCTCGATCAGGTTTTTCAGTTGCCTGTCGATCATCTTTCGGCTTACCATTTAACATATCATGAGGGAACGCCGTTTTATACATGGTTGAAAAAGGGGACCTTAAAAGAAACCGACGAAACCGAAAGCACCCGCCAGTTTAATATTCTTGCTGACAGAGCCGAGACTGCAGGTTTTGAACAGTACGAAATCTCAAATTTTTCGAAAAACGAAATGTATTCCAAACATAATACAGCGTACTGGACAGGTAAAAAATATCTTGGGTTGGGTCCTTCAGCTCATTCATTTAACGGGGTTTCGAGACAGTGGAATTTCTCACATCTCGAAAGCTATTTGAAAGCGTATGAACAAGGAAAACCTTTTTTTGGAGAAGAAATTTTAACCGAAAAGGAAAAGTTCAACGAGTATATTTTAACCCGGTTACGAACAAAATGGGGAGTTTCAGTAGTATTTATGGAAGAAGAATTTGGCCGGGAAAAAGTCAGTCATTTTCTCAAAAATATTGAAAAGTATGAAAAAGCCGGATGGGTATCCCGAAAAAATGAAATCTTTTTACTTTCCCGGAAAGGACTATTTGTTTCCGATGATATTCTCGCTCAACTTATGATTATTTAATTGTTAACCAATCGTTTGATAAAGGAAACTATTTTATAAATATTGTTAATACAGACCGCAATCTCTTTTAATTTCTATATATTAGCGGTCTTTTTCAAAAAAGAAACAGAATGCAGGTGAAAATTGTGAATATATCGGATAATCCGCTGCCGGCTTACAGTACCGAAATGTCGGCAGGAATGGATATTCGGGCTAGTTTAAATGAGCCGGTGATATTAAAACCGCTGGAACGGAAATTAATACCCACAGGATTATTCATCGAATTACCAAAAGGTTACGAAGCGCAAATCAGGCCGCGAAGCGGATTGGCTTTGAAAAAAGGGATTACAGTTTTGAATACACCTGGAACCATCGATGCCGATTACCGGGGTGAAATAGGAATTATCCTTGTTAACCTTTCACAGGAGGATTTTGTTGTAGAAAATGGTGAAAGAATTTGTCAGATGGTGGTGGCTGCACACGAAAATGTGGAATGGAAATTGGTAGAGGAGTTGGTTGAAACAGGCAGGGGATCTGGTGGTTTCGGCCATACCGGGAAAAAGTAAAAAAATGAAAAAAATAATAAGCAGAACCGTTTTAGTGGTTATGGTCCTGTTTTTTGTTTCCTGTACCGGAACAAAGACAATAACACAAAACGAGGTTGAAAAAGAAGTAGTTGTGGCGAGCGAACAAATTTCGCTCGATGAGCAGAAGCAGAAGGAATTCGAATTTTTGTTTGGGGAAGCGTTGAAACAAAAAATGTTTGGCAATGCGCAAAAAACCATCCAGTTATTGTCAAGCTGTTTGGAAATCGATCCGAATTCGTCGGCAGCGATGTACGAACTGGCCAATGTGCACGCGGCAAACAACGATTTTACAAGCGCTTCGTTATTGCTGGAAAAAGCCATCAGTATAAATCCTGAAAATAAATGGTATAAACTGTTGCTGGCCCAGATTTATCAACAGGTTCGCAAATTTTCGGAAGCTGCTGATATTTACACGCAGTTGGCGCAAAAAGAACCTGAAAATCTGGAATATTTGTACATGAAAGCGGCCCTTTTTTCCAACGCCAATAAAATAGATGAGGCAATTGAAGCCTACAATGTCCTGGAACAGAAAACAGGGATTAACGAACAGATTTCGGTAGCCAAACAGCAGTTATATGTTTCTTCGGGAAAAGTAGATAAAGCTTTTGAGGAAATTGAAAAACTTATCGAATTCAATCCGTCGGAATCAAAATATTACGGGCTGCTGGCCGACTTGTATCAAAGCCAGGGAGATAGCGAAAATGCCTTAAAAAATTACAACAAAATTCTCGAAATGGATCCGGGGAACGGGTTTGTACATTTTTCACTTGCCAACTTTTATCTCGATAAAGGAGAGGAAGAAAAATCATTCGAAGAAACAAAAACGGGCTTTTTAAGCGACGAGGTTGATATTCAGGCAAAACTTCAGTTATTTATGATGTTAACAGCCAACCGCGACAAATCGAAAATTACCGATAAAAAAGAGGAGGAACTGGTTCAGCTGCTTCTTGAAAAACATCCCGACGAATCGCTGGTACATACCATTTACGCCGAAAGTTTACTCAAAAAAAATAAACTGGCCGAAGCCCGAACCGAACTGTTACATTCGCTTTCTATTGAAAGTAATGATTATATGATTTGGGAACGGGTGCTGTTTATCGATAACGATCTCCAGGATTGGCCTGGTTTGTACGAACACAGCAAAAAAGCCATGGAATTGTTTCCCAATCAACCACAGGTATATTTTTTAAATGCTATTGCCTGCATCCAGCTCGAAAAATACGATGAGACTATCACAAACGCCGAGGAAGGACTTAATTATGTAGTCGAAAATCCTCAATTGGAAGGTCAGTTTTTGATGCTAAAAGGTGAAGCGATATACAAACAAGGCAAACCGGAAGAAGCATTTGCGTTGTTCGACAAGGCTGTTGAACTGGATCCTGATAATTACATCGCATTGAATAACTACGCCTATTATTTGTCAATAGCCGGGAAAGATTTGGACAAAGCAGAACGGATGAGCGGAAAAGTTGTCGAAAAGTTTCCCGATAATTCCACCTATCTTGATACTCATGCCTGGGTATTGTTCAAAAAAGGAAATTATACCCTTGCAAAATTTTATATGCAGTCGGCCATTAACAATGGAGGAGAAAATAATCCAACCTTACTTGAACATTACGGCGATATTTTGTTTATGCTTGAAAAATTGGAAGAAGCCCGTCAATTTTGGGAAAAAGCGAAAGACAACGGAGGCAGCTCAGAAGTTTTGGAACGGAAAATCAAAGAGAAAAAGTATTTCGAAAAGTAGATGATGGTAAAGGCCCTACCGACAAAAAAGTTCCCCGTTTTAACAGTTGTTTTTTTTGTTTTTTTGTTTTTTTCGTGCCGCACGGTAAAGGAAATCCCAAAAGTGGAAGCCCGGCCGATAAGTACAAGCCGGTTGTTAAAAAAAGTGGAACAGAATGCCTTCGATTACAACAGTTTTACCGTGAAACGGATTAATTGCCAGTTTTTATCGGAAAATTCGAGAACAACTTTTAAAGTTAATCTGAAAGCGGAAAAAGATAAAAGTATCCTGGTTTCCATCAGCAAATTAAATATTCCGGTAGGAAGGGTTTTGTTAACGCCGGATAGTGTCAAATATGTAAACTATCTCGAACGGAATTATTTTGTTGACGATTATTCCTATTTAAGCCATTTTTTAAATATCGACCTTGATTTTGCCACTATTCAGTCAATTATTTCCAACAACGTATTTTCTTATCGTAACGATCCGAAAAACAAGGATTTCAGGGATTTTATTTCTTATATCGAATCGGAAATGTATGTACTGCAGTCGGAAAAAGAAAAGAAACTTTTAAAAATTGAAGAGAAAAAGAAACCGGAAAGAATGGAACGGAGGTTAAAACGAATGGAAGATGAAGCATTGATTTTGCAAAAAATGTTTTTTAGTCCGGCCAATTTTGCTTTAACAAAGCTGGTTATCGAAGATAAATCGAACGACCGTATCATGGAGCTTCTTTTCGACGATTTTGTGAAGGTGCAAAACAAAGATTATCCCGGCGCCATCGATATGAATTTTATTTCCCCGGAGAATAAAGTGTCGTTAAAAATCAGGATGAGTGGTTTTTCAACTGAAAAAATTACAGTTTCCGATTTTGCTATTCCTGAAAAATATCAACAAATCAGGGTAAATTAAGGGCGATTTCTTTTACATTCGCAAAAATAAATGTTACCCGGTAAACCGGGAATAATAAATTTATGCGTATCAGGTCGTTTGTTTTATCGGTTCTGTTTATAATCCTTCAACTGGCAGGTTCGGGCCAAAGTATTGCCGATCTGCAGAAGAAAAAACAAAACGCAGCACAAGAAATCGAATACACCACAAAACTGTTAAACGAGGTTCAAAAAAATGAGAAAACTTCGCTGAACCGTCTGCAATTGCTCAATACCCAGATTGACCAAAGAAACCAGCTTATTTCGGGAATTAATGATGAAATTAAAGTATATCAGGGATTTATAGATAATAATACAGAAGTAGTCAGATGGTTGAAGGAAGATATGGAAACCATCAGAGAGGAATATGCCGAACTGATCCGATCTACTTACCGAAACAAAAATGCCGGCGATCCCATCATTTTTCTTCTTTCGGCGGATAATTTTAACCAGGCATTCCGGCGGCATATTTATATGAAAAGATACACATCTTACCGCAGGCAACAAGCTGAAACGATTTCGGCGCTCCAATTGCTTTTGAACGAAAAGATTGTAAAACTGGAGCAACAAAAGCAGATTAAAGAACAGTTGGTGGGGCAAAACCAGCAGGAGGCACGTAAACTGGCTGGCGAGAAGAACCAGCAAAATTCGATTATCCAGGATTTACAAAAACAACAGCGCTCTCTCCGCCAGAAACTGGAACAGCAGCGGAGGGAAGAGCAGCAGTTGGAACGCGAAATCCAGCGAATTATAGAAGAAGAGGCAAGGAAAAGTGCCGGAAAAACTACGCCCGGTTTTGCTCTGACACCGGAGCAGAAATTGATTGGCGATAATTTCGAACAAAACAAGAGGCGGCTGCCCTGGCCGGTAGAGCGTGGCGTAATTACCGAACGTTTTGGGGTACATTCGCATGCCGTATTAAATAATGTTCAGGTTCGGAACAACGGGATTAATATTACCACGGAGGCCGGCGCCAAAGTAAGGGCCGTTTTTAACGGCGAAGTCAGCCGGGTTTTTGGTATTACGGGTGGAAATACCGCAGTAATCATCCGCCACGGAAGCTTCCTGAGCGTTTACTCCAACCTGCGTGAGGTGGTGGTAAAAAAAGGCGATAAAGTGGCCACCAAACAAATCATCGGGACGGTTTACACTGATGCCGATGATGGCAACAAATCCATCCTGAAATTTCAAATCTGGCGCGAAAATCAAAAACTCAACCCCGAAGAGTGGATTGGGCGGTGATCTGTAAGTTATTTGAATTTGATTTTAAACAAAGCGAAAAACCACATTTTCAAAAGTAAAATCCCGTGTTTGAACCTCGAAATATTGGTGTCACCATAAACTCTTTCCTGATAGCGGATGGGCATATCGATAATTTTATGATTGAGTTTAAAGGCGCCAAACAATAAATCAAAATCGCCAAATGGATCAAAATCGCCAAAGTAACTTCTGTTTGCGGCCAGTTTGATATAATCTTTACGGAATAACACTTTTGTGCCACATAACGTATCTTTTATCGGTTGTTCCATAAGCCAGCTAAATGCAAGGCTGAAAAATTTATTTCCCAATGTGTTCAGCGGTCGCATTGCATTTTTTTCCATCGGGTAGATAAGACGGGTCCCGTTAATAAAATCGGCTTTATTCATTGCCAGGGTATTGTAAAATTTTGGAATTTGTTCCGGCGGGACAGTCAAATCGGCATCCAGTATCATTAAAATATCGCCGGTTGCCATTTCATAGCCTTTTCTTACTGCATCTCCTTTCCCTTTTCCATTTTGTTTTGCGATTTTTATATCATGAGTATCGCGGTATTTTTTTTGAACATTTTGAATGGTTTCCCACGTATCGTCAGTTGAATTTCCCTCAATAAATATTATTTCAACATGTTTTCCGAATTTTGGCAACCGTTTAACTGCATTTTCAATATTACCACTTTCATTACGGGCAGGAATAACTACAGTTGTTGAATATTTGTTTTTTGCTTCTTCGTAAGAAATTTCGGGTATAAGTCGCGCAAAAGTATAGTGGTTTAAAGAAAGATAATTAATGAGGGGCAGACGCGAAATAAACTTATTCAGAAAGGAAGACAATAACGGTATTTGGTAAGGGAAAAGCATCGATGAATTTTGTTTGTAAACCTCAAATCCTGCTAAATACAGAAGGTTTACAATGTCGCGTTTCGACAGCCAGTTTTGGGCTATCATTTTCTTTTTCAGGCCAGTGAATTCAGCAAATTTAATCAACGGTTCCCAAAGATTGTTGTAGTAGGTGATGATAACTTTCGTTCTTTCGTGGCAGTTCTTTTTTATTTCTTCGAATACAAGTTGAACATCGGTCAAATGGCCAATAAGGTTGGATAAAATGATTACATCGAATTTGTCGGGAATATCAGTTTGTTCGGCTTCCATCACAAAAAATGTAATTTCCGGAAATTGTTTTCTGGCATTTAAAATCATTTCTTCACTGAAATCGATACCGACCTTTTGTTTCCCTTTTACCGTTCCAATAAGTTCTCCGGTGCCACATCCAATTTCTAAAACAGTGTCTTCTTCGCTAAGAAAAAAATCGCAATACCTCGTAATATTGTCCCAGTAGTATCTTTTTTTCTTTCTGTATTCAATCCGCGTTTTGGCCAATTCGTTGAAGTACTCTTTTAGCTTTTCTTTTCGGATATCATAAATATTCATATTAGCAGCTTTATTTTCTTATGTTGTAGTTTATTTTGTAGAGGGTTGCTTTTTCATCTTTCCCCACTTCATACACTTTTGATAATATCGATGGGTATTTTACTGATATATAGTTCATATACCGGCTGACAGTATTAATGGTTCTGTCTGTTTTTTTATTGGGATTTAAACGTAAATGTGCAATAATTACATATTTAACATTATTTTCTTCCAGATTGTCCAGCAACTGATCGGGGGAATAAATATTTAACTCCGACGAGGAGGTTTGAATTGTTTCCTTTGTAGCGGTGTAGGTATCGATATTATTCAGCCTAAGAGCACTATCTGCTTCGAACAGGAAAAAGGCGCGATGGTTTTCCAACGTGTCTGTTTTGCTTAAAATGACAGACTTCAGCATGGATGCCGGCAACCTTCTGAGCAATGCGTTTCCGGCCGGTACCGAGTAATATTTTTTACCTTCAACAAACGTGTCGTCAATACTTACACTGGGAATACTTGATATTCCATAAAAATTATGATTCCCGTAAATAAACGACATTCCTGGTTTCCGGCATGCAATTAATTCATCTTTAGGAATATTTTCTCCGGCATATTTACTTAACAACAGATAGTTTTGCCAATCGGGAGTAAATCCGTAAACCATGTTCCCTTCCAAGCTGTTTTTCAAAACCGGTTTGTTCACTTCTATTCTCTGCATTGTTGTTTTTAGCGAGGTAAATAGGATTATGATAGACAACAATATCGGGATAAATTGAAATTTCCGGAGTTTTTGCAGGGTAAACACCTGAAAAATTACAAATATTACCGAGGTTAAAATAACTGGAAGTACCGGAATAATAAGCCTGTCCTGGTTCCAGAATTTTTGAATCATCAGAAAAGTGGTCCCGAGAAAAACGATACCATACAAGGTTAAAAAAAGAATGTGCCTGTTTTTTCGAAATGAATAAAATAATGCGATGGCAAGTAAAATATAAACCAATATTGTAAGAACAGGATTTATTTCGGTGGAAGTAAAATTTTTAAAACCGATAAAACGGAATAAATGTTCGGACAGGTACAAATTGGAGTTGTCCCAAAACCGTTGAATAAAACCTGCAATATTTTCATTTCCCTGGGCTGGTTGATAAGGATGTTTTTGAAGGAGAATTTTTAATTGAGATGAGAATTGCGAACCGTCCATTTTCCAAAAAGTTCTTTTCAAAACATCTGTCAGTAAATAGAAGAAGGAAAATGAAACGATTCCCGTAATCAGTTTTTTCCAGCTTTTTGTGACGATGAAAAACAGAGATGCCGAAATAATCCCGGCTATCCCGATGGTCCTCGTCATGTACAGCATAAATGTCAGCAGTCCCAAAAAAATAAAGTGGGGGATGCTAATTTTTTGTTCATCAATGATATATGTAAAAAACAAATAAAAAAGCAAAGATTGAATAAACATAAATAACGCCTCACTGAAAGTGTGGGTCGAATAAAAGGCGATAAATGAATTTATGGAGATTGTAAAAATTATAAACATCAGTGTTATGGGAGAGATTCTTCCTTTCAGCGATTTGTAAAAGAAATAAAAAGAGGCAAGCAGAAACAGCGCCGAAAGCATTTTTAAAAGCGGTAATGAAATGCCAAATAAAGCAATAAAAGGACTGAGAACGATGGGATAAAGAGGCCCCTGGAAAGTTGGAAACTCCCCGTGAATAAAATTGTAAGCTCTTAAAATGTATTCTGAATCATCGCCGCTTAAACTTACCCGGATATCGAACAGATTGTAAAAAATTAAAATTGAGAGAATAATTGAAACCAGAAATAAGGTATTCAGTTTTGAATCAAAAAAGGCGTTTAATTTTTCAGTTAATGAAAAAGAAGGTTTAATTTTTTGGCGTTTCATTATATTTAGCTGGCGATTTCAAATAGTTTTAGCGGGTTAAAAATATATAAAATTTAAATATTCGCTACTCTTCGTAAACTATTAATATCGAGAAATTTAATTTTGCGCCCCTGTAATTCAATCAACCGGTCTTGTTTAAATTCAGACAATAAACGAATAACCGATTCCGTAGCCGTTCCTACCATATTGGCAAGTTCTTCGCGTGTGAGCGAAATCTGCAGGGTGTTCTGGTTGTCTAAATCAAAGTTTTCTTTCAGCAGGAGAAGTACTTCGGCCAGACGTTCACGAACGGTTTTTTGGGCAATGTCGGTAATATAATCATTGGCTTCGCGCAATTCGCGGCAAACAATCTGCAGCATGTGATGCGAAAACTGCCAGTTGCTTTGGATCAGAAATAACAAAGTCTGGTAAGGCACATGGCAAAGTACCGCCTCTTCAATAACTTTTGCAGTGGTACACGCCAGTTCCTGGCTCAACAGTGAACGATATGCAATAATTTCTCCCCTTTTAGCAAAACGGATAATTTGTTCCTTCCCGTCGATTCCGGTTTTAAAAATTTTAATAATCCCTTTGGTGACACAATAAAAACCGGTCAGACGGCTTCCTTCCCTGTAAATGATAGTCCCCTTTTTATACACCGAACAGGTTTTTTCAAAATTCAAGCGGTTAAATTCTTCTTCATTCAATTTTTTAAATAATTGAAAACCACTCAAATTGGTTTCTTCATCCGTGGGCCTCGTTATTACACTTCTCATCTCTTTTAATTTCTATCGTGTTATATTTTTTTGACATTGGTCTGCAAAAGTACTTAAAGATACAATTTCAACCAATTTTACTAAAACTATTTATGTAGATATTTAGATGTGGTATATTTGCAGAGCAAAATGATTGAAAAACAAATAAAAAGAAAATAATGAAACATAGTGTAGATTTGTCGTGGACCGATAATGTGGCTTTTGAAGCTGAAATGGACGGCCACAAAATAACGATTGATGCCGGTGAAGAATCGGGCGGAAACAATTTGGGCCCTCGGCCGAAAAAACTGATGTTAACTGCATTGGCCGGTTGTACCGGTATCGACGTGATAATGATTCTTAAAAAAATGAAAGTGGTACCCGAAGCTTTTAATGTAATAGTGGAAGCCGATGTAACCGAAGAACACCCAAAACACTATACGAAAATGAAAGTAATTTACCAGTTTAAAGGGAAAGATTTACCCCTGGATAAACTGGAAAAAGCCGTCAGACTTTCCGAAGAAAAATATTGTGGTGTAACCGCTGTTTATAAAAAAGCCATGGATATGGAACTTGAAATCAGGGTGATAGAATAATACAAAACGGGTTGTATTGGAATAAGCAGTCTGTCAGGGAAAAGGATTCTTTATAAATCTCCCGGGCAATATTATTTTCAAAACCCGGCTTTTCCTTTTTTCGTACTTATTTTTATAATTTTAGTTTACAAAAAATAATTACTGCACTTATGCTGAAATCGATAAATCCCGCCACCGGGGAGACCATTCAATCGTACGAAATTTATTCTGAAAAAGGAGTTGAAAAAATTATCAATGCTGTCGATAAATCATGGCAGTACTGGCGAAATACCTCCTTTTTGCACCGCAGCCAGTTGATGCAAAATCTTTCGAGCCTTTTAAAATCGGATAAGGAAGATTTAGCCCGTTTAATGGCGCTTGAAATGGGAAAGGTTGTAAAAGAAGGAATCTCCGAAATTGAAAAATGTGCCTGGGTATGCGACTATTATGCTCAAAATGCCGAACATTTTCTGGAAAACGATCAGATAAAAACAGAAGCTTCCCGGTCCTTTGTTTCGTATCAACCTTTGGGTACCATTTTGGCTGTGATGCCCTGGAATTTTCCTTTCTGGCAGGTATTTCGTTTTTTGGCTCCCACATTAATGGCCGGGAATACAGCAGTACTTAAACATGCCAGCAATGTGCCGGGTTGCGCCATGGCCATCGAAGAACTTGTACGAGAGGCAGGTTTTCCCGAAAATGTTTTCCGCACATTGTTAATTGGCAGCAATCAGGTTGTGAATGTGATTCAGCACAAGGCTGTGAAAGGGGTGAGTTTAACCGGAAGTACGCCGGTGGGGAAAAGTGTTGCTGCAATTGCCGGCGGAATATTAAAAAAATGTGTGCTCGAATTGGGCGGTAGCGATCCGTACCTTATTTTAAAGGATGCCGACCTTGAAAGGGCGGCTAAGGTATGTGCAACGAGCCGGTTGTTAAATGCCGGACAAAGTTGTATTGCCGCCAAACGGTTTATTGTGGTCAATGAGGTATATTCCGAGTTTCTGGAACATTTTACCCACAGAATGAACCAGGCATTTTTTGGCGATCCGACCGATCCGGAGGTTACTATGGGACCGCTGGCCCGTGAAGACCTTCGTAACGAATTGCACCGGCAAGTGGTTACATCTGTCAAAAAAGGCGCTGAAATTATAATCGGTGGCGAAATTCCCGACCGCAAAGGCGCTTTTTATCCGCCCACTATCCTCGAAAATATAAAACCCGGAATGCCGGCTTATGACGAAGAGTTGTTTGGTCCGGTGGCAGCAGTTATCCGCGTAAAAGACGAGGACGAAGCCATCCGCGTGGCCAATGATACTGAATTTGGGCTCGGAGCCGCGGTTTTTACCGGCAATCTTCAAAAGGGCGAAATGATTGCCGAAACTCAACTCGAAGCCGGGTGCTGTTTTGTGAACGATTTTGTAAAATCCGATCCGCGTTTACCGTTCGGCGGAACGAAGGAAAGCGGCTTTGGAAGGGAACTTTCAGTCCACGGAATCAAAGAATTTATGAACATTAAAACGGTCGTAGTGCGGTAAAAAGTCATCGTAAATATCTAAACCAATTTTTATGAAACCAAAATCTGTTATTCTGATACCTCTGTTATTTTTACTTTTTATTTCCTGCCGTGTTCAAAAAGATTCTTCTGAAAGAGAAATTCTGTTCAACGACAACTGGAAATTTATTCGCGCCGATGTTGAAAATGCCCAATCTGCTGATTTTGATGATTCAGCCTGGCGAATCCTCGATTTACCGCATGATTTTAGCATCGAAGATATCCCCGGGAAAGAAGGTATTAAGCAAGTAGGGCCGTTTTCCGAAGAAAGCGCCGGCGGGCCTTCAACCGGGCATGTGGTGGGGGGTACTGCCTGGTACCGAAAACATTTTACTTTGACCAAAGCTGATGAGGAGAAAATTATAAAAATTCTTTTTGACGGAATTTATATGAATGCCGACGTCTGGATCAACGGGGTTCACCTCGGGAACCATCCTTACGGCTACACAGCTTTTGCATACGATTTAACAGAGCATCTCTACCCGGCCGGACAAGATAACATTCTGGCTGTCCAGGTGAAAAACGAGGGTAAAAATTCGCGATGGTACAGCGGTTCCGGAATCTACCGGAACGTGATTTTGATAAAAACCAATCCGGTTCACGTCGATTTATGGGGTATTTTTGTGCATACTCCCGAGGTGACCAACGAAAAAGCAACGGTGGCTGTTGATGTTACCCTGGTGAATGAAACCCCCAGGGAAAAAGAATTTATTCTGAAAATGGAGTTCAAAGGACC
>CAYWBV010000004.1:0-3754 GCA_964455785.1 uncultured Maribellus sp. | reverse complement strand
AATGGCCCGCTGGGTTCGGCTGCCTTTGAAACGGCTGAATTCCGCCGCGTAAAAACGATGAAAGAGAACGGGTTTAACGCCATCCGGACCGCACACAATCCGCCGTCAGAAGCCTTTCTCGACGCCTGCGATAAGCTGGGTATGCTTGTTCTGGACGAATCGTTCGATCACTGGCAAAAGCCCAAAAATCAGCAGGATTATCACCTTTATTTTGATGAATGGTGGGAAAAAGACATTGAGTCGATGGTTTTGCGCGATCGTAACCATCCTTCCATTATCATCTGGAGTATCGGCAATGAAATTCAGGAACGCGCCGATTCTTCGGGGCTGGAAATTGCGCGGAAATTGAAGGAGAAAATCCTGGAATTCGACAAAACGCGGCCTGTAACGCAAGCCGTCTGTCATTTCTGGGATAATCCGGGAAAAACATGGGACGATACTGCCCCCGTGTTTGCCCAAATGGATGTGCACGGCTATAACTATCGTTGGAATGATTATGAACCGGACCATAAAAAATATCCGGAACGGATTATGGTCGGCACCGAATCATTTCCGAAGGAAGCCTTTGAAAACTGGCAACTCGTGGAAAAACATCCGTATGTTATCGGCGATTTTGTTTGGACCGGAATGGATTATCTGGGCGAGTCGGGCATTGGACATACTAAATCCGATACGTCAAAAATTGGTTTTCTTCCGCCGTGGCCATGGTTTAATGCCAATTGCGGCGATGTCAGTGTGTTGGGGTACAAAAAACCACAGATGTATTTTCGTGATGTGGTGTGGCGCAACAGCGATCTCGAAATGCTGGTTCACGTGCCGGTTCCCAAAGGACAAAAAGAAGTAGTGAGTATGTGGGGCTGGCCCGAAGAGTGGAAAAGCTGGAACTGGGAAGGAAACGAAGGAAAACAGTTGACGGTCTCTGTTTACTCACGTTGCGACACGGTGCGGCTCGAACTGAACGGTAAAATCATCGGGACAAAAGCAGTTTCGGAAGATACCAGACTTACGGCGCAGTTTGAAGTTTTGTATCAACCCGGTGAATTGGTTGCGGTGGGGTTGAAAGATGGGAAAGAAACAGTCCGTCAAACGCTGAAAACCGCCGGAAAACCTTTTCAGTTCGTTATAACCGCCGAGAACAATACTTTCCCCGGCATTCAAAATGAACTGGTTTATTTTAATATCGAGGTGCAGGATGAAAATGGGTTACTGGTTCCGGATGCCGAAATTCCGGTAGAGTTTGAAATCACAGGAAATGGTAAACTACAGGCTGTGGCCAGCGAAAATCCAAAAGAGATGCAAAGTTTTCAGCAACCCCGGATAAAAACCTGGCGTGGGAAATGCCAGTTGATTGTAAGAGTTACCCGGCAAGGCGGCGAAATTAACGTTTCAGCAAAATCGGAGGGATTAAAAACCGGAATCAAAACATTTAACGCAGGCGGAATTTGATATTTCGCAAAAGGAATTTACGGGCTGGCTGGTTTTTGTGTATTGGATTTCTGAAAGGTTTCCATCCATAAATTTTTCTTCCAACAAACTGACCCAGAAAAAAACTACCCAGCAGGAACGGGGCCAGCAGCCAGGTCAGTTCCAAATCGTGGAATTTGCGGATGATGATCACCAGCGGGACCGGAGCGTGAATGGCCACAAACCACCAGAACGACAGCTTTCGGAAACCTCCGCGCAAATATCCGAAGGGTAAATTTATAATGAGCGTGGCAATGCAGGTGTAAAACAACCGCCACTCAAAACTTAGCATATTTTCGAAAACCGGCATCCGACAAATCAACTTTTAGTGGTAACGATTTGATAAAGTGTTTCAATCCAGTCGTCGTTTGTATTCAAACTTTCCACCAGCTGGATTTTTTCACCGCCGTATTTTTCAAATAATTTCTGGTATTCGATACCAATTTCAACCGTGGTTTCCAGGCAATCGGCAATAAACGCAGGGGCGGTAATCAAAATCCGTTTGGATCCCTGTTTGGCCAGCCGGACTACCTCTTCGTCGGAGAATGGTTTTAACCAGTTTTTGGTCAGCCTCGACTGAAACGCCACTGAATAATCCGATGGTGTCAATCCCAGCTCCTTGGCCAGCAACCGTGTGGTTTGGTAGCAGGTCGCTTTGTAGCAAAATTTTCCGTGCACCGGCATTTCAACTTCGCAATTACAATGCGCTGTTTTAATTTCGGGATGTACCCTGTCGGTTTGGCTGAACGGAAGTCCGTGGTACGAAAAAATGAGATGGTCGAAAGTTTCGGGTTTGTATTTTCTGATTTGCGCTGCAAAAGTTTTTATAAACCCGGGGTTGTCGTAAAACTGCGATACAATGGTAACTTCCGGAATCACATTCCATCGTGCAACTTCAGTGTTTACCAACTGGCTGATGGTTCCGGTGGTTGACGAGGCGTATTGCGGAAACACGGGCAACACTATTATTTTATTAAACTGTTTTTCTTTTATGGTTTTTAGCACCGTTTTTAAAGGCGGGTTTTGGTAACGCATTCCTACAAAAACCTCGTAATTTTCGCCCAGCCGTTTTTGCAGTTTGTCACGGCTTTCGTTGGAAATGGTAAGCAGTGGCGAGCCTTTTTCGGTCCAGAGCAGTTGATAAAGTTTGGTCGATTTTGGCGCCCTGAACGGGACGATAATCACATTCACCAGGAATTTTTGGAGTAGCCACGGCAAATCGATGACCCGGCGATCGTTCAGAAACTGGAAAAGATATCGTCGTACGGCAGCCACAGTTGGTTTGTCGGGTGTTCCGACGTTGGCTAAAATTATGGCTGTTTTTTTCTGTGTCATTGATATTTCTGAATGATTTGATTTGCGATTGTTTTTCCCTGTTTGATGCGGTCGGCCATGCCAATCCCGTCGCGGATGTTTCCGGCCAGAAACAACCCGGGGTTTTTGTTTTCAGTTTCCGAAATGGCTTCCAGCTTTTGCTCCGATTCGATTCCGTATTGCGGAATGGCGTGCTGATAGCGCCAGATTCTGAGTAAATCGGGGTTGAACGACGAAAGCGCCATCATTGACGGAATTTCTTTCTGAAGGATTTCAATGATTTTGTTGTCCGAAAGTTCCGTTATTTCCGGTTTTCGCACGCCGCCCAGAAATACCGAAAGCAGCGCCCCTTTTTCGGGCGCCCGGTTTTCCAGGAAAGAGGATAAAAACAGGACTCCAAGGATACCACGATTTTCCCTGAACGGCACCAGTCCGCCAAAAGCTTTGAGCGGGGTGCCCTTCCATTCGTTAAAACCAAGCGAAACCTGCACTACTTTGGCATATTCCAGTTGGTTTATCTGCGAGACTTTTTCGGCGCTGATAAACGGAAAAAGGTTACCCAGTTCGTAAGCGCCAACTGTTGAAATAACGTGGGTGAATGTTTCTTCCCCGTTTTGCAGTTTAAACAGGTTTCCCTCTGTTTTTTCAAACAAAAGCGGGGAGCAATTCAGGTTAATGTTTTTTTCACCTATATTTTTTGCCAATGCATGGATAAGATGTTCAAGTCCACCTTTGACCGAAAATATTTCTTTGGTGGCTTTTTTCTCCCAATCGGTTTTGGGTTGCCGTGCTTTTTTGATGGTACCACCGATAAAACTGCCGTAATCCTGTTCGAGCCGGTACAATTTGGGCAGCGCATATTTGGGAACCAATTTTGCGGGATCTCCCGAATAAATTCCGAGAATAAAAGGATCGACGGCGTAATCCAGGAAACTTTTTCCCATTCTCCGCAACACCAGTTCTTTTAAGGTTTCGT
>CAYWBV010000003.1:40983-42142 GCA_964455785.1 uncultured Maribellus sp. | reverse complement strand
TTTTTCCATAATAACTCTTCTTTTTTTGTCAAGCTATTTTAGAAGAAGACATTGACTTACACGCAGTTCACCTCGCGTTCGAGTTCGATACCGAACATCTCGGAAACCGATTGCCTGATTTTTTCAGAAAGATCAAAAATCTGCCGGCCCGTAGCTTTTCCGTAGTTGACCAGCACCAGCGCCTGTTTGTCGTGCACCCCGGCGTCGCCGTCGCGAAACCCTTTCCAGCCCGCCTTTTCCACCAGCCAACCCGCGGCAAGTTTTACTTTCCCCCGGGTTGCCGGGTACACCGGCATTTCGCCAAAGGCAGCTTCTATTTTTTCGGCCACTTCCATTTCCACTTCGGGGTTTTTGAAAAAGCTGCCCGCGCTGCCCAGTTCTTTGACGTCGGGGAGTTTGGCCGTGCGGATTTCATTCACCGCCTGTTTTATATTTTCGAGGGTGACGTCGCCTTTTTGGTTCACCTTCTTTTCGAGCATGGCATAATCGAGCCGGAACTCAGGAAACTTATCGAGCCGGAATACAACCGATGTAATAACAAAGCGGCCCTTCAGTTCATTTTTAAAAATACTGTTACGGTACGAAAACCGGCATTCCTCTGCCGTGTATTCCACCATTTTCCGCTCCAACAAATCAAAACCTTTAACGGTTTCAATCACGTTGCCCGCTTCCTGCCCGTAGGCGCCGATGTTTTGCACCGGCACGGCGCCGACTGTTCCCGGAATCAGCGAGAGATTTTCCACACCGCCCAATTGCGAATCGACACAGTATCTTACAAACTCGTCCCATATTTCGCCCGCACCGGCTTCAATCCACACATTTTGGCGGTCTTCCTTTACCGGCCAGATTCCCGGAATGTTGGGGCGGATAACCAGCCCGTCGAAATCGCCTAAGAACAAAACGTTGCTGCCCTCGCCAAGAACCAGCCGTTTTTCGCTGTTCCAATTCGGGTCGGTATCCCAAAAGATTTTTAAATCATCCAACTCGGTAAACTCGAAAAAGTACCTGGCCTGAACTTCGATACCAAAAGTGTTGTACGGTTTCAGCGGATAGTTCTCGGAAAAACGTATCATAATTTTTGTTTTTCACAAATATAACCGAAGCGGTTTATTTTGCGACAACCGTCCGCCAAAATATAACCCGGTGGTGATAAAAAACA
>CAYWBV010000003.1:39250-40883 GCA_964455785.1 uncultured Maribellus sp. | reverse complement strand
GGACAAAAAGATTATACCTCGGCCAACAGTATCCTCGGAAATGTATTTGTGCTCAACCTTGTTCTGGGGCTGAGCTATTCGGTGGTTGTACTTCTTTTCCTCGACCCGATCCTCTATTTTTTCGGGGCGAGTGAAAATACCATTCCCTATGCGCACGATTATATGGTGATTATCACGCTGGGGAACGTGATAACACACCTGTACCTCGGGTTAAACGCGCTGCTGCGTGCCACCGGAAATCCTAAAAAGGCGATGGTAAACACCATCCTTTCCGTTATCATCAATGTTATTCTTACACCGTTTTTTATTTATGTCCTGGATATGGGAATTCGCGGCGCCGCCCTCGCAACGATTCTTTCCCAAATAATGATGCTGATATGGCAAATCAATCTCTTCAGTAAAAAGACCAACTTTGTTCATTTACAAAAAGGTACGTTCAGGTTAAAACGTAAAATTGTTACCGATTCGCTGGCCATCGGGCTTGCCCCGTTTTTAATGAATGCGGCTGCCTGCGTTATTGTTATCATCCTCAACCAAAGCCTTACCAAACATGGCGGCGATTTGGCTGTTGGCGCCTACGGGATTATCAACCGGGTGATTTTTCTTTTCGGGATGATTGTGATGGGGTTAAACCAGGGAATGCAGCCCATTGCTGGTTATAACTACGGCGCCCGGCAAACCGACCGGGTGAAGCGGGTATTAAAATTGACCATCCTGCTGGCTACCGGCGTTATGACCATCGGGTTCCTTGTGGGCGAGTTGTTCCCGCACGCGGTGGCTTCTGTTTTTACCCGGGAACAACAGTTGATCGACATTGCCGTGCCCGGTCTGCGTATTGTGTTTATGTTGTTTCCCATTCTCGGCTTTCAAATGGTTACTTCCAATTTTTTCCAAAGTATCGGGAAACCGGGGAAAGCCATTTATATGTCGTTAACGCGGCAGGTGCTTTTCCTGTTGCCGTGTTTGCTCATTTACCCCTCGTTTTTTGGAGTAACAGGCGTTTGGTTAAGTATGCCGACGGCCGATTTACTGTCGAGCATCAATGCCGGGTATCTGCTTTGGACCGAATACCGGAAAACAAAAATTAAGCAGTAATTTTGGTGTCTCAGAAAGAGATCGTTATGAACGAAAAATATTATATCAACATCGGGCGGCAATTGGGAAGCGGAGGTCGCGAAATCGGAGAAAAGCTGGCCGGGCAACTCGGCATCTCGTTTTACGACAGGGAGCTGATACAAATTGCCTCGCAGGAAAGCGGGCTGGGAAAAGAATTTTTTGAACAGGCCGACGAAAAAAATACCTTCAGCCTTTTCGGCGGAATGTTCGGAATGAGAAACTCGCTGGTTGATGAAACCTATTCGGGCTACTTTTTGAGTAACGAAACCCTTTTCCAGATACAAAGCGATGTTATCCGCGGACTGGCCGAACAGAACTCCTCTATTTTTGTCGGGCGGTGCGCCGATTATGTCCTTAAAGAATACCCGCGCTGCCTGAATGTGTTTATCAGCGCCGATATGGAAGACCGGGTAAAACGTATTGTAAAAATCCAGCAAATCCCGGAAACCAAAGCCATGGATTTTATTGAAAAGATGGACAAAAAAAGGGCGAACTATTACAACTACTACAGCAATAA
>CAYWBV010000003.1:29325-39150 GCA_964455785.1 uncultured Maribellus sp. | reverse complement strand
TTTTTTGCGGGTTCATCTCAAAAACCCCTCCAAATCCATACCCGTCTCTATATTTGGGTACAACGTGCATGTGTAAATGAGAAATGGTATCGGCATAAGCCCCGTAGTTAATTTTATCGGGGTTGAACGCGGCGGCAATGGCCTTCCCCACCATTGCAACGTCATCCATAAAAGCATTACGCTGTTCCTCATCAAGTTCGTGAAACTCCACTCCGTGATCTTTATAGACTATATTACAGCGCCCCTGATGCGACTGCTCTTTAAACAAAAACAACTGCGATACTTTTAAATCGCCGATTTTAATCATTAAACGATGTAATGTTTCATTGTTTTGGCAATACAAACATTCGGAGACAGGGGTTGGCGCCGGTTTGTTTTTAGTTGAAATATTCATTTTTTATAACTGATTTCGAAAGTTTAAAAATTAAAGTTAAAAGTAACAATGCTGGCGCGAAAAACAATAGCCGGAGGAGTAAGATTAAATCTTCCGGTTTTTTTCCCCATTGTAAAATACAGCCAGGGTTCCCTCGTCCCGTCGTGTTTTCACAAACTGAAAGTTTCTATCTTTACAGGCTTAAACCCAACGTTGTGAAAAAAACAAGACAGAAACGGATTATTGTTTCGGTAACCAGCGACCTGGTCAGCGACAACCGGGTACATAAAGTCTGTACGTCCCTTGCGAATATGGGGTTCGACGTTTTACTGGCCGGCCGCCAGCTTCCGCAAAGTTTGCCGATGGCGCCCCGCGCCTACCCGACCCGCCGTTTCAGGTTGCCCTTCACCAAAGGCCCGCTGTTTTATGCCGTATATAATTTCAGGTTGTTTTGTTTTCTCCTGTTTTCACGCGCCGATATTTTTCTTTCCAACGACCTGGACACGCTGCCTGCCAATTTTCTCGTTTCGAAATTAAAAAAGAAAATTCTGGTGTACGACAGCCACGAATATTTTACCGAAACGCCGGAATTAATCCACCGGCCCCGTGTACAGCGGTTCTGGGAGCGTCTGGAACGCTGGATGCTCCCTGAAATAAAACACGTCTACACGGTGTGTACTTCTATCGCCCAAATTTATACCGAAAAATACGGCGTCGCTTTCCGGGTGGTGAGGAATGTTCCCTTTGCCGCCGCCTTTCATAAAAATGAAAAAGAGAACGAGCAAAAAATAATATTGTATCAGGGCGCGGTTAATGTGGGCCGCGGGCTGGAACAGGTTATCCTGGCCATGCACTTTATTGAAAACACCAGGCTGGTGATTGCCGGCGGCGGCGATATCAAAACCGATTTGGAGAAGCTGGTGATGAAGGAAAACCTTTCGGCAAGAGTAACATTTACAGGCAGGCTCTCGCTGGAGGAACTGACTTTGCTCACCCCGCAAGCCGACCTGGGACTTTCCATAGAGGAAGATTTGGGGCTGAACTACCGGTTCGCACTGCCGAACAAACTCTTCGACTACATCCAGGCGCAGGTGCCGGTTTTGATAACCAACCTCCCCGAAATGGCCGCTATTGTAACCCGCTACCAAATTGGCGAAATCACTCCTTCGCTGGAACCAAAGATTCTGGCCGAAAAAATAAAATATGCATTAACCAATAAAGAGCAACGTTCCGTTTGGCAAAAAAACCTCGAAAAAGCAGCACGCGAACTGACCTGGGAAAATGAGGAAAAAGTTTTGCAGGAAATTTTCAGTTTGCCTCCAGCAAACTCTCGAAGTCGATGAGTGTTTTATTGGTTTCCGAATCGTTGATTTGTCCGTTGGCGCACACCAGCGTACGCGCCGTTTTTTTTGCGATGACGGCGTAATCGTGTGTCGCCATCAGAACGGTTTTTCCGGCATCGTTGAGTTGGATAAACAAGTCGAGGATTTCGTGCGACGTTTCGGGATCAAGGTTCCCGGTAGGCTCGTCGGCCAGTATAATCATCGGGTCGTTTAAAATAGCGCGGGCAATCACCACCCGCTGTTGTTCTCCCCCGCTCAACTGGTGCGGCATTTTTTTCTGTTTGCCGTCCATTCCTACCCGAATCAGCACCTCGATAATCCGGGCATCAATTTCGGTTTTGTTTTTCCAGCCTGTGGCTTTCAGCACAAATTCCAGGTTCTGATATACATTACGGTCGGTGAGCAATCTGAAATCCTGGAAAACCACGCCGAGTTTCCGGCGAAGGAGCGAAATTTCCTTTGATTTTATCGACTTCAACTGGAACCCTGCCACACTTCCCAGACCTTTTATCAGCGGCAGTTCGGCGTTCAGCGTTTTGATCAAACTGGTTTTGCCGGTCCCTACTTTCCCTACAACATACACAAATTCACCTTGCCCCACCGTTAGCTCCACCCCTGTAAGAATGAGGTTCTCGCGCTGGTAAATGTCGGCCCCTGTCAATTCTATTACTTTGTTTTCCACCATCATTTTGATAAAAGCACCCGAATATAATCCGAAATTTTTTAACCTCCGGTATAATAAACGAAAGAAATAAACAGTTTCTTGTTAAGAAATTAAAACGGTTTTGCGCAAGGCACCGGATGTTTATTCCTATTTTAGAACATTTAAACAACACAGGCCCGGGATTTTGGCTGAAATATCCAATAAACCCGGAGTTGAGTTTTTACACGTAACAAAGAAACAACAGGAGCATGAAGACAATTCAGATTTTATTTTTCCTACCCTTGTTTATTCTGACTCATTTTCAGTTAAATGCGCAGCAGACTGCCTATTTCGAAGATGTCCAGAAAGAAATCAGTGTTGGAAAAGAACTTTTCGAACAGGGAAAATATAATGCCGTTTACCGGCAGTTCGAAAAAGTTCAGGAAAAGGTAAACGAAAAATCGGAAATCTATTCCGAGGCGGAATTTTTCAAATCGGTTTCGGCGCTAAAAGCCGGGCACACCTCCGGTGGAAAAATGGTGGATAAGTTTATCGAAGATTACCCGGAAAGTCCGTACATCAACCGCGCGTGGACCAACCTGGGCGACTACCAGTTTGAAAAACGGCAATACGCCGTTGCGCTGCGCAGTTTCGGAAATGTCGATCGCGACGATCTTTCGGAAGAAGAACGTGTGAAACTGCAATACCAAACTGGCTATTCCCAAATGATGGAGGAAAACCTGGAAGCCGCTGCCGCCGAGTTTTACCAGATAAAAGATGCCAACCACATTTACAGCAAACCGGCCACATACTACTGGGCGCACATTATGTACCTCCAGGAAAATTTCGAATCGGCGCTGCTGGGATTTTCCAAACTGAACGGCGACCCCACCTACTCGACGGTTATCCCGCTTTATGTGAGCCATATTTACTACAAACAGCAAAAATACGATCAGGTGGTCAGCTACACCGTACCGATTTTAAACGAAGTGGAAGAAGAACACAAGGTTGAACTTTCAAAAATAGTCGGCGATTCTTATTTTCATTTGAATGATTACTCTTCGGCAGTGCCGTACCTTGAAACCTATTACAACTCGCCCGGCCCGAAAACCCGGGAAGACAGTTACCTGCTCGGTTATTCCTATTACAACACAGGGAGTTTTGACAAGGCTTCCCCACTGCTGGAAAATGCGTCAAAGGGAAACGACGAAATGGCGCAGAATGCTTATTATCACCTGGCTGATTGTTATATTCATCTGAATGAAAAAGAAAAAGCGAGAGTGGCTTTCAGTGCGGCTTCAGAATTGGATTTTAATGAAAAAATAAAGGAAGACGCCCTTTTCAGTTTTGCCAAACTAACCTACGAACTTTCCTATTCGCCGTTTAACGAAACCATCAAGGCATTCGACCGCTACATCAGTTTATATCCCAATTCGGAAAGAAATACGGAAGCCTACCGGTACCTGGTCGAAGTGTTTATGGTGACAAGGAATTACAGTGACGCCATCAGTTCCATCGAAAAAATACAGGTAAAAACCCCGGCGGTACTAAGAGCCTATCAAAGGGTAACTTTTTACCGCGGGCTCGAACTATTTAATAATCTTGCCTACAACCAGGCCATCGACTATTTTGATCAGTCGCTCGAAAACAGCAGTCATAACCGGGAAATCGCTGCACGTGCGCTTTACTGGAAGGCAGAAGCGCTTTACCGGGTTGGCGACTACAACAATTCGGTGAACGCCTACAAACAGTTTTTACGTTCTGCCGGAGCTATTTCCATCCCGGAATATCAGGATGCCGAATACAACCTTGCCTACGCCTATTTTAAACTGGAAGATTACGAATCGGCAGCTTCGCATTTCAGAAAATATGCGGCCGCCATGCAGGGAAAACGAAGCGAAAAACTGGCTGATGCTTTTAACCGGGTTGGCGATTATTATTTTATGAAGACTGATTATCAGCAAGCCATTCAAAACTATCAGCAGGCCAATAATTTGAAAATTTATGAAGCAGACTACGCACTTTACCAGATAGCATTTTGCCAGGGATTACAACGTAACCAGCAAGGTAAAATCGATAATCTGCAGCGGTTGCTGGCAGGTTTCCCCGAATCAGATTACCAGGACGACGCCCTGTATGAACTGGGGCGCGCCTACGAACGTCTGGGACAAAACTTCGATGCAACACAGCAATATCAGAAAATTATAAGCAGCCATGCCGGGGGAAGTTATTACCGAAAAGCATTGCTGCAAACAGGTTTGATAAGTTACAACAACGGCGATTTTTCGAAAGCGCTGGCACAATACAAGGAAGTGGCCGAAAAATATCCCGGCACACCAGAATCACAGGCGGCTTTACTTGGGATAAAAAACTGCTATGTTGAATTGAACAATGTAGATGAATACTTTGCCTACACCAACCGGCTGGGCTCGGGTAGCAACGTTACCGTATCAGAACAGGATTCGCTCACGTACCAGGCCGCCGAACGGATGTATATGGCCGGAAATGCCGGCGCCGTTGCTCAACTTCAAAAATACATTCAGCAGTTTCCAAACGGTAGTTTTGTTTTAAACGCCCGTTTTTATCTTGCTGAATCGTTGTACAAGGAAGGCCGTTATTCCGAATCGAATGAACATTACACATTTGTTGCCCGGCAACCGTCCAATCTTTTCAGCGAACCGGCTTTGTCGCGCGCCTCGGAACTTACATTTAACGCCGAACAGTATGAACAGGCGCTTGAACTTTTCAACCGGCTCGAAACCACTTCCGACAGCAAATGGAATATCCTGAAAGCCTATACCGGGCAAATGCGTTGCAACTTAAAATTACAGCGTTACCAGGATGCTGTTACTGCCGCCGAAAAGGTAAAAAAATCGGACATCGTAAACGAAGCGCTGGTTCGCGATGCCGGTTACACCATCGGAAAGTCATGGTTTCAGTTGGATAACCTGAACATGGCGATGACGGCATTTAAAGAGGTGGCAACCGACACCAAGCTTGAACAGGGCGCCGAAGCAAAATTCAGGATAGCTGAAATTTATTACCGTCAAAACAATAAAGCACAGGCCGAAAACGAAATTATGGATTTTATTTCGAAGGGAACTCCGTACCAGTTTTGGTTAGGAAAAGCATTTTTGTTGCTTGCCGATATCTATCTCGACAAAAACGATGGGTTTCAGGCCAAACATACGTTAAAAAGCCTTGTCGAAAATTACAGCAACGAAACCGATGGGGTGAAGGATGAAGCGTCGCGAAAACTCGCAGCCATCGAAGCCGGTGAGAAGCTGGAACAAAAAAAGGCGATCGACAATTCCCTTCAATTAGAATTAAACGAAAACTAAAAAACAGAAATTATGATTGGCAAAAACATCAAATATCTCCTGTTCATTTTCCTGACGGGTTTAACGGCAGAAGCGATGTCGCAGCGCGACACAACACTCACCCAGGAAGTTGAAGTGGTAAAAGCTTACAAACCCAGCATTTCGGATGCCAACAAAATCAACGAAATGCCCAAAATTGATGAGGCCGAACACCAGAAACCAACGTTCAATTACAACATTTTCAGCCAACCTATTTACAATACCTTCTCGGTAAATCCGCTGAAAGCCGCCACCATCGCACAAAAGCCAAAAGAAGACAACGGCTTCGGGTTGGTCAGGGCTGGCGTAGGAAATTACTATAAACCATACGGTGAAATATTTTTCAACAGCCAGAATACCAAAAACACCATGTTTGGAATCCATGGCCGTCATCTTTCCTCGCATGGCAAAATCAACCTCGAAGGTGGCGACCGTGTAAAATCGCCGTTTGCCGAAAATGAAGCTGAAATGTTTATTAAACACATGGTTAAAAATTCGGTACTTTCCGTAAACCTTAATTTCAACCGAAACGGGTTTAACTATTATGGTTACCCGGTCGATTCCATCCCCTTAATTCTGAAACAGGAAAATCAGGAGATCAATTACCAGGGAAAACACCAGGCATTTACCAAGGGCGGACTTAATATTAACCTGACCAGCGCCACGGCAAACGACAAAGATTTTACATTCGACTTTAACTTTTTGTATCACTATTTCGGAACAAAAACAGGTCAGCGCGAACATTTTGGGGAATTTACCGCCAATGTAAAAAAACCGTTCGATTTCGGGACCGGGTTACTCGAAGCCGGTGTTGTTTATACCGAAGCCGATAAAATATTTAACACGAAATTAAACGACATCGGACAAACACAACATACCTGGTTGATTGCCAAACCTGCCATCTATTTTGGAAAAGATGTGGCCAATATCCGGATTGGTTTTAACAGTTGGTTTGTTATCGACAACGATGCGGACGCCGCTTTAAAACTTGCTCCCAATGTTCGGGTCAACTTTGCGCCTGTAAAAGAAATCATCAACATCTTTGCCGGTGTTGACGGGAATTACATCAACAACCATTACTCGAAAATAGCTTACGAAAATCCATTTGCCGACCCGGAACACAACGTAAAAAACAATTTTGAAAAGTTACATTTCTACGGCGGGTTCGACGGGAAATTCGCCACAAAAACCAACTTCAAAATCTCGGTCGATTATTCCATGATCGACGATCAGCCGATGTATTATCTGTACCAGTATTTATATCCGGTTGCCGGGTCAAATCCCGATCCGTCCATCATCGACAATGATTTTAAAATATTGTACGACGATTTGGATTTGTTAAAATTTAACCTCGAAATTTTTCACACCTCATCAGAAAAACTGGATTTGCTGATCTCGGGCAACTACTATGTTTACAAACCCGGAACACAAACCGAGGCTTGGAACATGCCCGACTGGGATGGCAAAATTTCGCTCGGCTACAAAATCACCGACCGGCTGAGCGTAGAAACCGACGTGTTTTTAACGGGGCAGCGAAAAGCGCTGATTGTTGAAAGAAACGATTTTAACGACTCGTACCTGACATTTGAAACATTGGTTGCCCTGCCCTCTGTTTCCCTGAAATCGTACAACCTCGACACGGCATTCGACCTCAACTTTGGTGCAAGCTACAAAATCTCGCAAAAGTTTTCGGTATTTGCCAGTCTCAACAATTTTGGGTTCCAGAAATACCAGAAATGGCTGGGTTACCCCGTACAAAGTTTCAACTTTATGGGCGGGCTGAGCTACGCATTCTAAAATGTTAAGTTTTTGATAACGGGAGGTTTTTGAAAGCCTCCTTTTTATATACTACCGCAACTGGTTTCCTGCTCATTTTCAGGTTTATAAAATGTTAAAAAATAAGCTTAACAATCGTTAAAATAAAACCCCCCTTCGGTAATTTTTACTATATTTGCGCAACGGTTTTAAAAATGATTTTGAACCTTATTAAAAACCTGAAATTCAATTAGTTTCCTTTCAAAAGTAAACTTTACTTTTTGATCCCGGAAACTATTTTATTTTTTAGGTTTTCTGAACGATAAAAATTAAATATTGAAGAATGAGTGAAATAGAAAAAAATGGTACTTCAAACGGTGGAAACGGGAACTATTCTGCGGATAGTATCCAGGTGCTTGAAGGTTTGGAGGCCGTGAGAAAACGTCCGTCGATGTATATTGGCGATACCAACGAGAAGGGTTTACATCATTTGGTTTACGAAGTGGTTGACAACTCCATCGACGAAGCTCTTGCCGGATACTGTAAAAATATCGATGTATTTATCCATGAAGACAATTCCGTTACCGTAAAAGACGACGGCCGAGGGATACCGACTGAAAAACACACGAAAGAAAACCGTTCGGCGCTTGAAGTGGTGATGACTGTTTTACATGCCGGCGGTAAATTCGATAAAGACTCGTATAAAGTTTCAGGCGGGCTGCACGGTGTTGGAGTTTCGTGCGTTAATGCACTTTCCATTCACCTGCGGGCCGAAATTCACCGTGAAGGAAAAGTATGGGTGCAGGAATACTCCATCGGAAAGCCCCTGTATGAAGCTAAAATAATTGGCGACTCGAACCTTACCGGTACTTACGTCACATTTAAACCCGACGATTCAATCTTCCTTACCACCGTTTATAAATATGAAATACTGGCTGCCCGCCTCCGCGAACTTGCTTTTCTGAATGCAAGACTCAGGCTTACTTTAACAGATGAAAGGCAAAAAGATGAAGAGGGCAATTTTAAGAATGAAGTTTTTTATTCAGAAGAAGGATTAAAGGAATTTGTAGAATACCTTGATGACACCAGGGTTAAACTGACACCCGAGATTATTCATATTACAACGGAAAAAAACAATATTCCTGTTGAAATTGCCATTCAGTATAACACGTCATATTCTGAAAACATCCACTCATACGTTAACAACATCAACACCATTGAAGGCGGGACCCATTTAACCGGATTTCGCAGGGGACTTACCCGCACATTAAAAAATTATGCCGACCAGTCGGGGATGTTGGCAAAACTAAAATTGGAAATCAGCGGAGATGATTTCCGGGAAGGATTAACCGGCGTAATTTCAGTAAAAGTAGCAGAACCCCAGTTTGAAGGCCAGACAAAAACCAAATTGGGAAACTCGGAAGTAAGTCTTGCCGTCGATCAGGCAGTGAGCGAGGCGCTCAATCACTATCTGGAAGAAAATCCAAAATCAGCCAAAATTATCGTTAACAAAGTAATTTTAGCTGCAACAGCAAGGCATGCTGCAAGAAAAGCACGCGAAATGGTGCAACGAAAAAATGCCCTTTCAGGAGGTGGACTACCCGGAAAATTAAGCGACTGTTCGGAAAAAGATCCCGCGAGATGTGAAATATTCCTCGTTGAAGGAGACTCGGCAGGTGGAACGGCCAAGCAAGGCCGAAACCGCCAAACACAGGCTATACTTCCATTGCGCGGAAAGATCCTGAACGTAGAGAAAGCCATGCAGCATAAAATTTTTGAAAGCGAAGAAATCAAAAATATTTTTACCGCTTTGGGCGTTACGATTGGCACCGATGAAGACTCGAAAGCGTTGAACCTGGAAAAACTCCGGTATTACAAAATCATTATTATGACCGATGCCGACGTTGACGGAAGTCATATTGACACACTTATTATGACATTCTTTTTCAGATACATGCAGGATCTAATTAAAAATGGCCATTTGTATATCGCCACTCCTCCGCTCTACCTGATAAAAAAAGGAAAAAAAGAAGCATATGCATGGACTGAAAAACAACGGTTGGATTTGATTAATGAATGGGCCGACGGAAATGAAAGCAACGTCCACATTCAGCGTTATAAAGGTTTGGGAGAAATGAACGCAGAGCAACTGTGGTCAACAACCATGGACCCTGAAAGACGGACTTTACAGCAGGTAACCATCGATAATCCCGCCGAAGCCGACCATATTTTTGCCATGTTGATGGGTGACGATGTTCCGCCACGCCGGAAATTTATAGAAGACCACGCAACGTATGCAAACATCGATGCATAAAACTGACAATTAGACAAATAAATATAAATCCGGGCATT
>CAYWBV010000003.1:26437-29225 GCA_964455785.1 uncultured Maribellus sp. | reverse complement strand
CTTGCTTCGGATAATTCACACGAAATGATTGTTACCGAAGACATGCAAAAACGCAAAGCCAAAATGCGCGAAATGGCAGATGCTTTTATTGCTCTTCCCGGTGGATTTGGGACATTGGAAGAAATCCTCGAAGTAATGACTCTTCGGCAGCTTTCCTATCACACAAAACCGGTGGTTTTTGTCAATACCAATAACTTCTTTAACTATCTTTTAAAACAATTTGAATTTTCGTACCAGGAAATGTTTGCAAAAGAAATCTATCGCGAATTGTATTTTGTTGCCGAAAACTCCGACGAAGCAATAAAATATCTTTATTCTTATGTACCCGTTGAACTGGATTCAAAATGGTTTGTGGTCCCGAAAAAATAGCCAGCCCTTTCATACTGACAAAATTTCATCAGTACTTACTTTTTACTTTCTATCTTTTTAACAAAAACTCCCGATGGTTGTTAAATAATGCAAAATGAACGTTACCTGTTTATAATAAAGACACAGTGGCAGTATATTTGCTAATCAATCATACGTTTTTTATAAAATGATTGTAGAACAAATAAAAAATAGCTATGAAAAATATTGGTAAAATTTCAGTTACTTTTTTACTGGTTATTGCAGGCGCTTTTGTTGCTGTTTGGGCTTACAGTACCTTTTTCGACAAACCAGAAGTTGTAACGGTTACCCAGGAACAACCCATAAAATATGCAACGTTAACAGGCGACGGTGAAGCCGGATTACCTGATTTAACATTTGCGGCTGAAAAATCGATCCATGCAGTGGTACACATTGCTACCCAATCGGTGCGTGGCGGAGGCTGGTCGAGCGGAAATCCGTTTTTCGATGAATTTTTTGGTTTGCGAAACCAGCAACCGCAGATTGCACAGGGTTTTGGCTCGGGAGTTATTCTTTCAGAAGACGGATTTATTGTTACCAACAACCATGTGATAGAAGATGCACAAAAAATAAAAGTTATTTTGAATGACAAGCGCGAATTCGATGCGCGCCTTGTAGGCACTGATCCGTCAACCGACATTGCGGTGTTAAAAGTGGACACAGAAAAACTTCCCTTTTTAACTTACGGTAACTCCGACGAATTAAAACTGGGCGAGTGGGTACTTGCCGTGGGAAACCCGTTCAACCTCACTTCTACAGTAACAGCAGGTATTGTAAGCGCCCGCGCCCGAAACCTCGGGATCAACAGCGACCAGTTTTCCATCGAATCATTTATTCAGACCGATGCCGCCGTTAATCCTGGGAACAGTGGAGGAGCTTTGGTTAACCAGCAAGGCAACCTGGTGGGGATAAACACAGCAATTGCATCAAGGACAGGTTCATACACCGGGTATTCTTTTGCAGTCCCGGTTTCTATCGTAAAAAAGGTGGTGAACGATTTAAAGGAATTTGGCGAGGTACAACGAGCCCTGCTGGGGGTTAATATTGGCGATGTGAACGCAGAAGTTGCAAAAGAGCTGAACCTTGACAAGGTAGAAGGTGTTTACGTTGGTGGGGTAACTGAAAATGGGGCCGCGCGCGAAGCCGGAATTAAAGAAGGTGATGTTATTGTAAGCGTTGCCGGAGAAAAAGTGAGAACGTCTGCCGAACTGCAGGAAAAAGTTAGCCAGTACCGGCCAGGTGATGATATAAAAGTAGAAGTTTTAAGAAGTAACGAAAAGAAACAATTTACAGTTACCTTACGTAACAAACATGGCGATACGCAAATTGTTCGAGACAAAACAGTGGTTCTCGGAGCTGAATTTGAGGAAGTTAGCAACAAAGAAAAAGAAAGATTACAAATAAATAACGGCATAAAAATTAAAACTTTAAATAAAGGAAAACTGAAAGATGCCGGTTTAAAAGAAGGATTTATCATTACCAACGTGAACAAAAAACAGATTTACGAGGTCAATGATTTCAAAAGAGAGATAGGAAACGCAAGAGGAGGGATTTTAGTTGAAGGGATTTATCCGGACGGAGAACTGGCATATTTTGTATTTGGCGTGGAGTAACGTACTTCAAACAATATCCTTAATTATATATTAATAATTTTTTTCAAAGAAAGTTTTCTCCTTGACCGTTAACTTTTAATGTTCTATATTTGCACGATTTTTAAGGAGAGTATAATGAGACAGCTAAAGATCACAAAATCAATCACTAATAGGGAAAGTGCCTCTTTAGATAAATATTTGCAGGAAATTGGAAAGGAAGAACTGATTACTGTTGAGGAAGAAGTAGAGCTTGCCCAAAGGATTAAAAAAGGGGATCAGGCTGCTTTGGAAAAACTCACCAGGGCCAATTTACGTTTCGTAGTTTCGGTTGCAAAGCAATATCAAAATCAAGGACTTAGCTTACCCGATTTGATTAACGAAGGAAACCTGGGGTTAATAAAAGCAGCAGAAAAGTTCGACGAAACCCGCGGTTTCAAGTTCATTTCGTATGCAGTATGGTGGATTCGCCAATCCATTCTGCAGGCGTTGGCCGAACAGTCGCGGATTGTTCGTTTACCTTTAAACCAGGTAGGTTCGTTAAATAAAATAAACAAAGCTTACTCGAAATTCGAGCAGGAGCACGAGCGTAAACCATCACCGGAGGAGTTGGCGGATTCGCTTGAACTTCCTGCCGACAAAGTTGCCGATACCCTGCGGGTTTCCGGGCGGCATGTTTCTGTCGATGCTCCGTTCGTGGACGGCGAAGACAACAGTTTGCTCGACGTTTTGATTAACAACGATTCGCCCAATGCCGACAGAAGCCTGATTATGGAATCGCTGGCCAAAGAGATACACCGCGCATTAGCCAC
>CAYWBV010000003.1:0-26337 GCA_964455785.1 uncultured Maribellus sp. | reverse complement strand
ATCATCAGCAACAAAGGATTTATCCTGATCGTTACCGCCAGTCCGGCAAGAATCGGAAGAATCATTTCGGTGGTCGCTACATTCGATGTCAATTCAGTAAGGAACGACATCATGGTCACATTTGAAAGGGTTAAAACTATGGGGCTGACATTGGCAAGACCGGCCAGTTGCTGACCGAACCAAACCGAAAGACCCGAATCGACAAATCCCTGAGCCAACGCAAAACCTCCGCCAAACAACAAAACAATACCCCACGGAATTCTGTTGGCAGTTTCCCAATTCATCAACCGTTGTCCTTTTTCCGATTTCGACGGGATAACAAACAACAGCAGCGCGATAAAAATGGCTACCGTGCCGTCGTTGATAAATGATGGGGTATGAAACAAATCGGACCAGCCCGGTATCTTAAACGACTGGATGGAAATGCCAGCCCGAAATATCCACAGAAAAGCCAGCAAAATAAATAAAACCAATACAATCTTTTCTTCCTGTTTCGGCTTGCCCATTGCCTTGTATTCCTTTTTGAAATCGGTTACCTGGATATTTTCCCAACCTCCCTTTGGACGGTACATCAGAAAAATAAGAACCCATGCCGACAGAAACAATAATATCGTCACCGGCACCGCAAAAATAAACCAGTCGGCAAACGAAATCTCTTTCATTTCAGGGAAAATAATACTGACAATTCGGACAAACGAAAGGTTGGGCGGCGTACCTACCAACGTTGCAATCCCGCCAATCGATGCCGAATATGCGATACCAAGCAACAATCCAACGGAATACTTCCCCATTTTTTGTTGCCCGAGGCTCTCTTCCAGTTTCAAAATGATCGACAATGCAATGGGAACCATCATCATGGCCGTGGCCGTGTTCGACATCCACATGGAAAGCAATGACGTGGCCAGCATAAAACCGAGCAAAATCCTGCCCGGACTAATTCCAAACGAGATTAAGATTTTGAGTGCTATCCGCCGGTGAAGGTTCCATCGTTCCATGGCAAACGCCATTAAAAACCCGCCCATAAACAAAAATATCACATGGTTAAAATACATGGCCGAAACCGTTTTACCATCAACTACCCCGAACAACGGAAAAAGGGCAACCGGAATCAATGCCGTTGCCGCCAGCGGTATCGCCTCGGTAATCCACCAGGCAGCCATTAAAAAAGCGATGGCAAAAGTGTATGTAACTTTTTTGTTTTCGGGGTCGAGGTCGGCAAAAAGAATAATGAACAAACTGATTAACGGCGCAAGGATAAGCGAAACTTGCTGCAATCGTCCGGATTTGGTTTTGAAAGGTTTTGTCATTACATTTTTTTTTCTGTTTTTAATGACTGGAAAATTGATATTTTGATTTTCAACCTGGCCTTAAATGTAAAAAAGAAAGTTGAATTATCAATTTTAGCCATTCAACAGATCAACGGCAATTGTATCGCAGAGGCTTGTTAAAGAAAAACGGGCGTATCCAATTGTTTTAGCTCAGGTTTTCAATTACCTGTTTCAGTTTTTGCTGAATTTCAGTGGCAATATCGCCCAGACTGTTGTTCCCGACAGAAATCATGGAGGCAATCGGGTCAACCGCCGAAACTTCAACATCGCCGTTTTCGTGTTCTTCGACCACCATATTGCACGGCAGGAAAACCCCGATTTTATCTTCCGCTTTCAGAGCCTGGTAAGCGTGACGAGGACTACAAGCCCCCAATATTTTATACTTTTTGAAATCGACGTCAATCCTTCTTTTTAATGTTTCGGAAACGTCGATTTCGGTAAGCACGCCAAAACCCTCTTTTTTTAATTCATCTTTTACCCATTCGGTTGCTTCGTCAAAACTTTTCCCCTTTACCGTTTTACTAAAATAGTAGCTCATTATTTATCTTTTTTTGAATAATCTGTTTATGATAGCCATAACAAACCAATTTCGTTTCGGTTCAAACATAAACAACATAAGACCATTATCTCATTAAGTTTTAACCACCGGTATATCTGTTTTACGATTTCCGCCCAAAAAATTATTTCTTTTTTACAGTGTTATTCAGGATAAAATCGACGATGGGTTTCGGGTCCTTTAAACTGTGAGGGTGGTGCCCTACCCCTTCTTTCAGAATCAATTCAATTTTACCGCCGGCTTCTTTAAAATTTTCAGCCAGTTTTTCGGTGTTTTCGGCGTAAGGGACCACATCATCGGCCAGACCGCAAACATGAATGACCGGAATGTTGGCTTTGGCAATTTTAACCGCATTATTTACCGGAATATTTTCGTACGATAAGACCGTGTTCTCATCCAGGTTATAAACTTCGAGACAAGCCTTCCAGTCGGCAGGGCTCCCTTTTCCGTTATATAATCCGCCGGGCCAGCTTTTGATATCGCAAACCGGCGCATCGGCATAAATACAAGCTACTTTACCGGTATTCTGCGAGGCCCAGTTATAAACGATTAACCCGCCGCGGCTCATTCCTTCGAGCACAACTTTGGGGTTCAGTTTATATTTCCGTGTAATGAACCGATAAAAATCGTTCCACCGGTTTACCGCCTCATTGTTGCCATACAATCCGGCCACATCAACATAAACAAGATGGAACCCGGCATTGAGCAGCGCTTTGTCAACCTGTGGTTCGTGTCCCCAGAAACGAGCACGCCAAACCCAATATTTTTCTTTGTTGCTCTTTTCCGGAAACACAATTTTAGCTTCGTGCCCCTGAAATTTAAATTCTTTTGTTTTCCAGTCTGGGAAAACAGCGTCCTGGCAAAATCCGCTTACACTTGCGGCAATTAAAAAAAATCCAAATAAAACAATTTTCATTTTTTTGAATACTATACAAATTAATCAATAATCCAAATTTTCACATGAGTAGCAACACAAAAACAGGCAGAAACATTTTCACACAGCCATGTCGGGAAATAACCCGAATTTTTCCATTCGTTCAAGCAGAAGTTCCCTTTTAACAGGTTTGGAAAGGTAGCTGTCGCACCCGGCTTCCAAAATTCTGAACTCGTCTCCACTTTGTGCATAAGCTGTTAAAGCAATCACCGGAATTTCTTTTCTGAATTCCTTTATCTTCCGGGTAGCCTCCATTCCGTCCATCACCGGCATTTTAATATCCATCAAAACCAGATCTATTTCAGGATGTTGCCGGCACATTTCAACGGCTTCTTCTCCATTTTTAGCACGTAAAATTAAAAACCCACTTTTCACCAATACAATCTGGGCATACAGATAATTCGAATCATCGTCTTCGGCTACCAGCACTACAGGTTTATCTTTTTTCAGGTCGCCACGGATAGGAATTAAATTCAAATCGGGCTGAAGGTGAAAGCCGTCTGCCGGCAAGGTAAAAAAGAAAGTTGTTCCTTTGCCTTTTTCCGATTCAACCCATATTTTTCCGCCAAGCAATCCAATAATCCCTTTTACAATCGACAATCCCAGCCCGCTGCCTTCGTATCCGCGCGTGGAACTGACTTCTTCCTGCTGAAACGTTTCGAAAATGTGTTGCAGCGCATGTTCGGCAATTCCATCGCCGGTGTCTTTTACAAAAAACTCCCAGTGATCATTCTCTCCTTTTAAACCCGCAGTGATACTTCCCTTACGCGTAAATTTTGCTGCGTTGTCAAGCAAATGTTTTAACGCTTTTTTTAGCAGTTCGGCATCGGTGTCTACCTGCATACCTGCATGCTCTTCGGGCATTTCGATCGTAACAGTTACATCGCCACCGGCACATCGTTGTTTTGTGAATTCGAGCATTTCGGCCATTAAAAGATCAACTGGGAAGGTAGTTTTGTTTGCAACAATGGTCCCTGACTCAATCAGCGAAATGTCCACAAAATCGGTTATCGTTTGCACAAGCCTGTTTGTACTCGACTCCAATATGTTAAAATACTGTAGTTTTTCCTGTTCCGACATGTTATTCCGGGCCATTAACTGGCCAAACCCGATAATACCGTTTAACGGTGTTCTTATTTCATGCGATATATTGTTGATAAAGGCTGTTTTAAGTCTGTCGCTTGCTTCGGCGTTTTCCTTGGCAGCAATTAAATCCTGTTCTGCTTTTTTCCTTTCGCTAATGTCGGTGTGTGTACCAATCATCCTCAACGGATTTCTATCGTCCGACCATTGAATAACCTTTCCCCTGTCGAGAATCCATTTGAACGAGCCATCTTTACATAAAATCCTGTATTCAATGGTATAAAACGGGGTTTTATCACTGAGGTGTTTATTGAGAGCGGCATAAACCAAGTCCAAATCACCGGGATGGATCAAACGTTTCCACTCACCCACCTGGTTTAAAATTTCGTTTTGATTATATCCGAGCATTTCTTTCCATCTGGGTGAAAAGAAGACGATCCCCGTTTTTATATTCCAGTCCCAAACTCCATCGCGACTTCCTTCCAGTGCAAATTGCCACCGTTCTTCGCTCTCGCGCAGGGCTTCCTCGTCTTTTCGGCGCAACTGCTGGCGAATCATCATCAGTCCAAGGAAAACTGTTCCCAGCGGATAAATCAACATCACCGGAAGGGCAATTCCGTTTAATACATCAAAAACAATTTCGCGCGGAAGAAAAAGCGTGCAGGCGAGCATAACTACATGAACAACTATGCCAAAAATATAAAGTTCGTACCAAAGCGGAATTTTATTTTTCCTCTGCAAATAATATCGCCAGGCCAGGCCAAGTGAGGCAGAAGTAAGTATTACAAAAATGCCCATCAGTACACCGCCGCCGCCCTGGTAAATACGCAACACGATGGTCATTAGCGCCAGGATAATAGTTGGAACAAGGCCGAAAAAAAGTCCGGTTATACTTATTAAAATTGAACGCGTATCGAAAATAATACCCTCCGAGAATATCCATGGAGTAAGCATCAGGGTGATACCAATACATCCAACAATAATACCGACTATTATTTCTAAAAGAATGGAGTGTTTTGTTTTATCCAGTTGGAATATATGAAACAAAACAACGAGGCTTAAAAGTAAAGCCGTGTTATGCACCAATCCCAGGAAAATATCGCTATTCATAAATCTTCAGTTAACCTTTTTTATACTGTGTTACTCCTTCAACTCCTCTTAAAACAAACCAACAGGCAACAAAAACCAAAACCGGCTTCCTTTTCCCGGCTCACTTTCAACTCCGATCTCGCCGCCATGTTTATCCACAAACTCTTTACAAAGGATTAATCCCAGCCCGGTACCTTTCTCATTAAGCGTTCCGGGGGTAGAAATGTCGCTGTCGATGCGGAACAAATTACCAAGCTGCTCCCCTGGAATTCCAACTCCCGTATCAGACACTGAAACCAGTAATCCATTTTTTCCCTCTCCTGATGTTATGATAATTTCGCCGCCCGGATGGGTAAATTTTATAGCATTCGAAATAAGGTTTCTCAAAACAGTGCCAATCATTGCTTTATCAGCTTTTACAGAATGAACACCTTTAAATATTTTTTTTATCGAAATTTTCTTTCTGTCAGCAATATCATCAAATAAAAGACAGTTTTCAACGATAAGAGTTTCTATTCCGAAATCCTCCGGATTAAATGGCATCCGCCCTGTTTCAGCCCGCGACCAATCGATTAGGTTAATCAACAAATCCATGGCCCGCTGTGAAGACTGTAATATGATCCCTGCATATTTTTCGATACCCTCAAAATCCTTTTCTTTTACCTGGCCCATTAATAAATCGCTAAAACCGAGAATGGCATTGAAAGGATTTTTGAGATCGTGGGCGATGATGGATAAAAATTTATCCTTTTGTGCGTTAATATCCTGCATTTTCTTTTCGGCTGTTTTCAGTTCGGTAAGGTCCACATCAAAACAGTAAAGTTCCCTTTCTTTTCCGGGCAACTGAAAGATAAAAAGATTGGAAAAGACAGGCACACGCGCACCGTCTTTTCTCATCAGTAACAGTTCGGTATCTCTTATCGGATTTCCTGTATCCATCATACGTTTAAACACTTTAGCTGCCACTTCTTTTATTTCGGGCGGAATAATCAGTTCCATCATGTTTCTCCCCAGAGCTTCTTCGGTGGTGTAACCATATAGTTGCTCAGAGGCGAGGTTCCAGTATATTGTGGTACCGTCGGCGGCATAACCCTGAATGGAAACATTTCGCACCCCTTTGAGCAAATCGCGGAACCGTTGTTCATTTTCCCTGATTTCGTTTTCTTCCTTTTTCCGTTTTGTAATATCATGGGCCAACGCCAGAATAAACTCATTTTCGCCCAAACTGATTTTGCTCAAACAAACTTCGGCATTGTAAATTGTACCGTCTTTTTTCCGATGCCATACTTCAATTCGTTGTTCAGCGTTATTGTTGAGCGAACTCCAGATTACTTTCTGGTCCTTTCTTGTTACTGCCCCGGGATCAATATCGAAAATATACATTTTCAGCAATTCTTCTCTTGAGTACCCTGTTTGTTGAACTGCTGCTCTGTTTACATCGGTAATCTTGCCTTGCATATCGTGCAGAAAAAGCATTTCGGAGGCTTGTTCAACAAGCGACCGAAATTTTATTTCACTATTTCTTAACGCTTCCTCTCCTCCTTTCTGAATTGTTATATCCTGGATATTGCCTGCTACTTTGACCACTTTTCCATTTTTGAAAATTGGTTCCCCACTTGTGCGAACCCACAATTTTCGTCCATTTTTAGTTAAAAAACGAAGCTCAAGATCGTATGGATAACCCTTCTGACAACAATCGTTAAACGCTTTTTTAATCACGCGGCGATCATCGGGAAAGTAACACTGAAAACTTCTGTAGATAATGTCCGCCGAACCCGGCTGAAAAACTTCGGGTTCAAAATCGTGAATAAAAAAAACCTGGTCTGTCCAGAACATCGTTTTTTTCTCCATATCCCACTCCCAGCTTCCCGATAAAGTTATTCTCTCATTTCGCCGAAGCATTTCGTTGCGGTGCAGTAACAAACTCTCCAACTCCTTGTGTTTTGATGTATCACGCCCGATCACACTAACAGCAGTTATCTGCCCGTCTGCGTTCATAACCGGGCTTAACGTGTACTCAAAAAAGGTTTTTCCTGTTCGTTGGGAGTTTTCGGTTTCAATTACAAACCCGGCCCCAGTGCTGAAAACTTTCTTGTAATATTCCGGCCATATACCGGAGTTTATTTCAGGAATTCCGGGAGGAAAACTTTCTCCATCCCCAATATTTCGGCCAAAAAAAAGTTTAACATGATTTTGAAACGCCGGATTACCGCAAATGAGCCGGTATTGTTTGTCAACTAACCAAATTAAATGATCTGAACTTTCAATAAGTGAAAAATAAAAAACTTCGCAATCCGGAAGTTTTGAGTTTAAATTGCGGTTAGTTTTTTCCATACAGTTTAAAGTTCCAGGTCAACTGTTCTAAAGTTGTTCAAAAAACAATCACTGGTTAGCCTGATTTTTTTACCGTCAATTTACAAAAAAACTTTCACGTCAATCCTAATAAAAATCTGAATCGTTAAAAATTATCCGTTTATCCTTAAAACAGTCGTTTTCACAATTGTAAAAATCATTGCCGACGCCATAAATTGTAAGCCGATTTGCCACAAAGGTTATTTTTTTACCAAATATCTATTTAAGGTTTCGAACAAAATATTTTTATTAATCGGCTTGGTAATGTATTCATCAAATCCGTTTTGTAAAGCAAATTCAATGTCAGCTTGTGCGGTATAGGCCGACTGTGCAACTATTGGCATATCCGGATAAAGTTCCCTGATAATTTTTGCCGCTTCAATTCCATTTAAAACCGGCATTTTTATGTCCATTAAAACCAATTCGATCGATTTTTCCTGTTTGCATAAATTTACCGCCTCGGCACCTGTGGTTGCATGTAAAATATTTAGATTACCGTTGTAGCGAGAAAGTAATGTTTCCAGATAAAGCAAATTAATCTCCTCATCCTCAGCAACCAGAATAGTATTTCCGACCTGCTGAATATTATCGCCCAAATCAGTGTTGTTTGTGTTGGTATAAACCGGATGATATGGAATAGAGACAAAAAATGCCGAACCTTTTCCTTCTTCCGATTCCAATCGTATGCTACCTCCCAAAAGTTCTGCATTTTCTTTGGCAATCGACAATCCGAGGCCCAATCCCGACACGTTTCCCGATAACCGGTTTTCCGCCTGTGCAAACCGTTCAAAAATCTTTTCCTGTTTATCAGCGCTGATACCCACCCCGGTATCAGTTACAAAAAACACCAGGTTATTACCCTCCATTTTATATCCAAATTCGATACAACCTTCGCTGGTAAATTTCATGGCGTTTTCCAGTAGGTTGCTCAAAATCTTGCTCAGTTTTGACTTATCGATCAATACAATGCTGGCCTCATCCAGAAGAGCCTTTTTCAGGTACAGCGGAATTTTTATTTCCTTGGTTCTGAGATTAAAAACGTTGAACAACTCAAGCATAAGGTCGTTGATGTTCACTTCCTGCTCAATTACTTTTATTTGTTTCGTTTCCAGTTTCGAAATTTCGAGGATGTCGTCGATAATACGCAATAGCTGATTACTGCTGTTGATAATAATCCTGACAAAATTCTGGTACTTTTCAGGCGTAATATCCGGTTCGTTCAGCAAATTGGCAAAACCGATAATTCCGTTCATCGGGGTGCGGATTTCGTGCGACAGATTGGAAATAAACGCCGATTTTAACCGGTTGTTTTCTTCAGCAAGCGCCTTTGCTTTCCGTAGTTTGGCATTCAGCTTTTTAATTTTCTTGTTTTCACGTTTTACTTCCTGGCTGATTTTCAAATCATCAACCATCGTATTAATACCGACAGCCAGGGCGTCCCAATAATCGTTTTCGCCGGTCATGTTCACCTGTGCCGTTAAATCTCCCTGCGCCACGTTCATCAAAACTTCGATAAACTCATCAATTCTATTTTCCATGGCCGTCTCCTTCTGTCGCATTACAATACCTTTACTATTCAGGAACAATCATTTAAAGATTAAAATTCTTCATGCTGACAATCCACTCCAATGCCTTTTCCTTTGTATTAAAAAAACGCATATTCTCCCTTTTTGAAAATCTCATCACAACAGTTGCAATCACCTTTGCAACCGGATGTACTCCAAAAATTGCCACATAACCGGTTTTATTGTCTTCGCTTATTTTAAGCCAGGTAGCCCGGGCACCGGGCGAATTTTTTCCGCAATGGTTAAGATCGATCAAATAACAAATTTTCCCTTCTGCATTTTGTGTCAACCGGTTAATGATTTCAACTTGCAATGCTGCCTGTTCATCGGTTTGTTCACCGTTGGCAATCACATAAATAATATCACCATCGATAAACGACGTCCTGTTATTTCCAACCCAAAATTCGTTATCCGAAATTTGGATCACTTTGATTTTGTTTGACATAAGATTAAAAAGCTCCACATCGCCAAAAGTATAAAATTTTGTTTGTTTAAAATATTCTGGCAACAAACATTTTATAATATGCAGGCCGTTAAGCAATTTTAGTTTATCTTGCTTATATTAATATTCTGGTTATGTATCAATATAAAGCAAACGTGGAAAAAGTGGTTGATGGCGATACCATCGATGTGGTGATCGATCTCGGGTTTAAAATTACCACTCACCAGCGTATTCGTATGGCGAAGATTAATACACCCGAAACCTACAATGTAAAAAAAGATTCGGAGGAATACCAAAAGGGAATAACAGCCAAAGAGTATGTCGAACAACGCCTGGCCGCCAATAAGAATGAAATAATTGTCGAAACTGAGAAAGTAACCGAAAAATACGGGCGCTACATCGGGACCATCTGGCTGGCCGATTCAGCAACCTCGCTCAACGACGAACTGGTTGAAAAAGGGTATGCCACTTATGTTACGTACTAATTTTCGATTGTTTTGGTGCGGCAGGTCAGTCATTGAAATACCGATCGCAAAAACTGAAATAGTTGGGAAAATGTTCAACCCCTGAAGTTTCGCTTTTCGAACAACAATACAAAGAAACAGAACAATGGCTCGTTTTATCAAAAGCCGGAAAATATCAAACGGAACCGCCCCCGGCTCGCTGATTTTTATCGGGAACAAAAAAATGGAGAAATCGAAAATCCATTTGATGTTGTACAATAAAGATTTGTTTTCGGAACAATGGATTGACGGGGTGGATGAAATCCCCGAAACAGTTGAGGAAAATATGATCATGTGGATCAATGTTTACGGGTTGCAGGACACGGGGCTCATCGCCGCTTTTGGTGAAAAATTTTCTATCCAGCCGCTTGAACTGGAAGATATCCTGAACACTGACCAGCGCCCGAAGGTGACAGAAGATGACAACAGTATAAACATTTTTCTGAAGGTATTGGAATACAGGGAAGAGACCCAAAAAGTACACGGCGATCAAATTTCGCTGGTGATTGGGAAAAATCTGCTGATTACCTTTCAGGAAAGGCAGGCCAATTATTTCGAGCCCATTCGCGAAAGAATCAGGAACAACAAAGGACGCCTGCGGAATTCGGGTTCCGATTACCTGGCCTATGCCATCATCGACACCCTGGTTGACGGGTACATCCACACCATCGAGGGCCTCGGTTCTTCCATCGAGAATATGGAAGAAGAGGTACTCACACAAACCAAAAGAGAGATCATCCAGAAAATTTACAATCTGAAAACCAACGTTGGGTTCATCCGAAAAAATGTTTGGCCGCTGAGAGAAATGATGCTGTTTTTAAACAAAACCGATTCAAAATTTATTACTAAAAAAACGCTGACTTATTTAAAAGATTTGTTGGATTTGACAACCCAGGCAATGGAAGCAGTAGAAATTTATTACAACATGACCAACGATTACCTCAGCATTTATCATGCAAACGTGGGCAACAGAACCAACGATATTATGAAAGTGCTGACTGTTTTTGCGTCTATTTTTATTCCATTGACATTTATCACCGGAATTTACGGGACAAATTTCGATGTCTTGCCTGAATTGCATTTCCGGTACGGCTATTTTATGATGCTTGGTGTTATGGCGCTGATTGCAGTAGTGATGTTATATTATTTTAAACGAAAGAACTGGTTGTAAAAACATAAATAAAGAATAAAATGCAGGCAATATTAGGTTCAGGAGGGGCCATCGGAATCGATCTGGCGAGAGAGTTAAAAAAATATTCCGACAAGATCAGGCTGGTGAGCCGCAACCCCAAAAAGGTAAATGAAGACGATGAACTTTTTTCGTGTAATTTAACCGAACACGCATTGGTTGAAAACGCCCTCAAAGGCGTCGAAGTAGCGTATCTTACCGTCGGATTACAATACCGAACAAAAGTATGGCAGAAAGAATGGCCGTTAATCATCAGGAATGTAATATCAGCCTGCAAAAAGCACAAGACAAAACTGGTATTTTTTGATAATGTATATATGTACAATCCCCAAAAAATCAGCCCGATGACCGAAGAAACCGAAGTCCTTCCTTCAAGCGAAAAAGGGAAAGTGCGGGCCGAAATTGCCCGGATAATTCTGGATGAAATCAAAACCGGAAAACTCCAGGCATTGATTGCACGCTCGGCCGATTTTTACGGACCGGGGATCAAAAACAGTGTTTTTAACGAAACGGTAGTCAAAAACCTGAAAGCAGGGAAAAAAGCCAACTGGTTTTGTTCGGTAAATTTTAAGCACAGTTTCACCTACACGCCCGACGCAGCCAAAGCGACGGCTCTGCTCGGAAATACCGGGGACGCCTACGGACAGGTTTGGCATCTGCCAACTGCGCCGCCACTTACCGGAAAAGAATGGATTGAAATAGTTTCGAAAGAATTGGGGGTTAAACCCAAAACACAGGTTGCCCCGAAATTTGTCATAAAAATAGCCGGTCTTGTTAATCCGTTAATGAAGGAGTTTGTCGAGATGATTTATCAGTACGACCGCGATTACGATTTCGACAGTTCGAAATTTGAAACCGTTTTCAGAATAAGCCCCACTCCGGTTAAAGAGGCGGTAAAACAGACAGTTGCCGCTCTTCGACCCAAATGATATTTTTTGTAACTTCCTCGACCACTTTTTTATGATGGAATAATTTTGGACAATATGAATACAGTTCGCGAGTATCTGTCATTTTCAATGGGGATCGGCATCGAAAACCAACATAAAATCGTTGTTTCGTTCGTGTTGCTTTTCCTGTTATGGGTAATCCGTTTTGCTGTTTTACACGTTGTCTGGAGACAGACAAAAAACGTAAAAGCCCGTTATCAGTGGAAAAGGTCACTCTCGCTGTTCATTCCCTTTATCGGAGTTTTGCTGGTTGGCGCGGTGTGGTTGCCTGCATTTAAACAATTTGGCGCCTTTCTCGGATTATTTTCCGCCGGGCTGGCCATTGCCTTAAAAGATCCGCTCACCAACATCGCCGGATGGCTTTTTATCACCATTCGCAAACCGTTTGTTGTAGGCGACCGCCTGCAGATTGGCAACCATGCGGGCGATGTTATCGATATCCGTATTTACCAGTTTACACTTCTTGAAATCGGCAACTGGGTAGATGCCGACCAAAGCACCGGCCGACTGATACACATTCCGAACGGAAAAGTTTTTTTGGAACCACAGGCCAATTACAGCACCGGATTTAACTACATCTGGAATGAAATTGCCGTACGTTTAACTTTTGAAAGCAACTGGGAAAAGGCAAAATCCATATTACTCGAAGTAGTTACGGCCCATGCCGAACATCTGAGCAAAACAGCCGAAAACGAAATTTTTGAAGCCAGCAAAAACTACATGGTTTATTATAAACACCTCACTCCCATTGTGTACACCAAAGTACAGGAATACGGAGTCCGGCTGACCATTCGTTATTTATGTAATCCAAGGCAAAGAAGAGGAACCGAAAGCGCCATTTGGGAAGACATTTTGATGCGGTTTAAAAATCAACCTGACATTCAATTTGCTTATCCTACCACACGGTTTTACTCGCAGGGGGAAAGTCCAAAAAATTAAAACCGGCGGTTGGACTTCAAAACATTCCGCATGATTTGATTTTAAGAAGGTTTTTTCTTTATTTTAGACAAAACAAAAACCAGAATGATGAGAAAAATTATTTCACTAAAACCAATCCACGTTTTTCTGCTGTGTACATTCTTCCTGTTTATAAATAACATCGTTGCTGCACAGGACGCGCACTCAAAAAAAGAGACAAAAACAGGTTGGCACCTGCTGTTTAACGGAAAGAACTTTGACGGCTGGCGTGGTGTAAACAAAAAAACATTCCCTGAAAAAGGATGGGTAGTAAAAGACAATTCCATTCTATGTACCGGCGAGGGAGGGGGAAGTATTATCACCACCGAAAGATACGGGAATTTTGAACTGGTGTGGGAATGGAAACTTACAACGCCCGGAGCCAATTCGGGGCTAAAATATTTTGTTACTGAACGCGAAGGCGACACCGGCGGCTACGGCTACGGAATTGAATACCAGATGCTCGACGACGCCAATCACGAATGGATGATTTCGGGACAGATGAAACCCAACGATTATCACACCGTCGGAGCTGCCTACGAACTTTATCCGGCATCGGCCAGCAAAAAACCAAATAAACCGGGCGAGTGGAACAGCAGCAAAATTATTTCACGTAACGGGAAAGTGGAACACTGGCTGAATGGGGAAAAAATTCTAAAATACGATCGTTACAGCGACGACTTCAAACAAAAAGTGGCCGCCAGCAAGTTTAAGGATATAAAGAATTACGGATTACACCCTGACGGGCATATCCTTTTGCAGGATCATAGCAGTGAGGTCTTTTTCAGAAATATTAAAATCAGAAAACTGTAATCTTTTAACGTAATTGTTCCATTTCAAACTTTAAACTGACCATGAAACGTAGAAAATTTATAAAAACAACGGCAGCCGGAAGCCTGGCAATCACAGTACCCACAATTTTAACCGGGAGCAACTGGAAAGGCGCCAACGACAGGGTAAACGTGGCCGTCATCGGCATCAGGGGAATGGGGCAAAACCATATCCAGGAATACCAGAAACTGGAGAATGTGGAGGTGGCCGCCTTGTGCGATGTGGATGAAAACCTTTTTGCGGAACGGATTAAAAAACATTTTACGGATAAAACCCTCCGGGAGCCGGCAATTTATACCGACATGCGGAAGCTGTTCGAAAACAAAGACATTGACGCCGTTTCTGTTGTAACGCCCAACCACTGGCATGCGCTGGCGGCTATCTGGGCTATTCAGGCAGGAAAACATGTTTCGGTGGAAAAGCCGTGCTGCCACAACATTTACGAAGGACTAAAACTGGTGGAAGCAGCAAAAAAATATAAAGTAATTGTACAGGATGGAGCCGAACAACGCAGCAATCCGTGCGCCGTTTCCATGGCCGACTACCTGCATTCGGGCAAACTTGGCGAAGTTTACCTTGCCAAAGGGTTGTGTTACAAATGGCGCGACACCATTGGCAAAACACCTGACGGGCCTGTTCCCGCAGGGGTTGACTACGATTTATGGCTGGGGCCTGCTCCGAAACGTCCGTTCAACCCGAACCGCTTCCACTACAACTGGCACTGGAACTGGGATTACGGCAACGGCGACATGGGAAACCAGGGCGTACACGAAATGGACATTGCCCGCTGGGGACTCGGCGTAAAACTTCCGACCAAAATCTCGGCCATTGGCGGACATTTTGTTTTCGACGACGACCAGGAAACACCCAATAATTTGATGGCGGTGTATGAATTTCCGAACCCAAAAGGCGGCAGCGACAAAAAGAAAATCCTTCAGTTTGAAGTGCGCCACTGGATTACCAACCGCGAACTGGCGGGCAAAAATGTGATTGAAGCCAACAACACTTATATGACCAGCTCTGACAACGAAGTAGGCAACCTGTTTTATGGTTCAAAAGGATTTATGAGTAAAACGGTCAACGACTGGCAGGTTTTTGAAGGAAAAGAACGGAAGCCGGGCGCTTCGGGAAGCGGCCTCGATAACCACTACCAAAATTATATCAGCGCCATCAGGGAAAATAACCAGGCGCTGGCAAAAGCCGACATCGAGGAAGGATTCTACAGTTGTGCGCTTATCCATCTCGGCAACATTGCCTACCGGCTGGGACGGACGCTGGAATTTGATCCGGAATCGAAAAAGTTTAAAAACGACACGGAAGCCAACCTGATGTTAACACGCGAATACCGCGCCCCGTTTGTGGTTCCGGAAAAAGTTTAGCTTTTTGCCGGTTATAACAAACCAATACATCCGGTTTTACTACCGAATCTGTTAGACTAACCCGGGAGTATGTTTTTTTGGGAGATCACCTCTGTGAAAATAATCAGTATCTGCTCCGGTAGATGGCCAGTGAAAATTCGGGGCCCGAAATCATAAAATCTTCCCCGTCGCCCAGGTTCCATGCAAACGAAAGGTTCATCCTCGTTTTCGAATTCACCTGTGTAAAGTATTCGATATAAGGTATAAAATTGTGGCGGATCGGATCAAATTCATCGATACTGTAAATCACCATTCCGGGGATGTATTTTAATCCAAACCCAAACTGCGATTTTAAATCACGATAGTAAACCCAACCGAGGTTGGCTTCGAGGGTGGCCCACTCGTGGCTTTTGTAATGGCTGTAGTTCAAGCCAAGACTTATATTTCTGTTCCACTTTGTGCTGATGTATCTGGCATTGTCGAATTGGGCAAATCCGCCGTAATAGAAATCCGGCTCGCGGTTGTAGTAGTTAAAAAATGGCCCAAGTTCGAAACGGGTTCCGCTGAAACGGGGCGCAAATTCGCCGAGGCTCCACACTTCTTCAGATATTTCGGGGGCGGCCAGCAGTAGTTTTGTACGTAAATATTCCGTTATTTCATCCAGCTCCTGTTCGGAGGAATGGGTTATTCCCGGATCGCGCCGGTGTTTAATATTCGCGATTTTGGCGGCAAACTGTTCGATTTCCATTTCAGAAAAAGTCCGGCCCGGGTATGCACGGGTCAGTATATATTCGGCCACCATTCTGTGGTTCACCGGGTCGAGCCTTCCGAACCCCCACCCGGCTTTCGCCTGAAACCCGTACCTGAATTTGTTGGCCACATCCTGATCGTCAAAATCGGTAGATACCTGGTTCGAATCGGTTTGTGTGCCTTTCGAATTTCGGAAGTACAACTCATTTTTCACCCAGCCATTTAGTTTGATAAGGGTGTAGCTTTTCCTATCGTAATAAAGCCTTGTTTCGTAGTCTCCGGCCAGATTAAGACGCACCCCAAAATTTTTATGAGTCCCATCAACGTTGTAAACCTTTGTACTGTCAATCCAGTCGCCACTTCCAAAAAAAGGCCCGACATTCAACATCAAATCGAACATTTCCTGTTTGTATTCCAGAAAGTTCCAAACGCGCCCTCCAAACTGGTAGCTTGCCGACCCCGAAAAAAGTTCTTCCTTTTCTTTGGAAACATCGGTGCGTTGCTCTTCTCTTTCGCTGCTCACGCTAAAAACTACCCCCGACTGTATCTCCTTTTTAATAAACATGGGCAGAAGAGAGTCGCCCTTTAAAACCTCGCCAGCCGCCGCTGTTTGGATACTTAACACACCGATCGTCAGTACAAAAAACAGGACCGCTGGTTTTAATTGTTTCTTCATATTCCGATTGTTTCTAATAAAATCCAAAATAAATAAACCTGTTGCAATCTTACTCAATATTGCGGTTAATAAACGTTAACCACAAAAAAAATTAGAAGTGGAAACCATATTAACTTTTGGGCAGGTAAAAACCTTTGGTTACTTTTGCCGCCAACAACTAAAACAAAAACAATGTCGGTCCAAAAAGAAATAAGAAAAGTTACCACCCATCGTTTGTCGGAAATGAAATTACGGGGAGAAAAGATTTCGATGCTCACTGCGTATGATTACAGTATGGCACAACTGGTGGACGAAGCCGGCCTTGATGTTATCCTCGTTGGCGATTCGGCCTCAAATGTTATGGCCGGTAACGAAACCACGTTGCCCATTACCCTCGACCAGATGATTTACCACGGGACTTCGGTGGTTAAAGCTGTACAACGGGCGCTGGTGGTGATCGATTTGCCTTTTGGAACATACCAGGGCAATTCGCGCAGGGCGCTAAGTTCAGCCATCCGGATTATGAAAGAAACCGCCGCTGATGCGGTTAAACTGGAAGGTGGCTCGGAGGTTATCGATTCGGTGGAACGTATTATTTCTGCAGGAATACCAGTAATGGGACACCTGGGGTTAATGCCGCAGTCAATCCACAAATTCGGAACCTATTCCGTCAGGGCAAAAGAAGACGCCGAAGCAGAAAAACTGGTAGCCGACGCCCATCTGTTGGAAGAAGCCGGTTGTTTTGCCGTGGTCCTGGAAAAAATCCCCGCCGTGTTGGGCAAAAAAGTGGCCGGCGAATTAAAAATACCGATTATCGGGATTGGCGCTGGTTCAGGAGTTGACGGACAGGTGTTGGTCATCCACGATATGCTCGGAATTACACAACAGTTTTCGCCCCGGTTTTTGAGGAGATACCACAACCTGGCCGCCGAAATTAAAGGCGCCGTGGAAAATTACATCAACGATGTAAAATCGATGGATTTTCCGAATGAAAAAGAACAGTATTAAATTCTAAAGTAAAAAAAAGCCAACTAAACTGTATTGTAGTGCAGGTAATTTACGAAGACAATCACATCATCATAGTTAACAAAGCCTGTGGCGAAGTTGTACAAAGCGACGACACCGGCGATCCGACGTTAATGGATGCCGTTAAGGAATACCTGAAAGAAAAGTACAACAAACCCGGAAATGTATTTATCGGGTTACCGCACCGCCTCGACCGCCCGACAACCGGGATCGTAGTGCTTGCCAAAACCAGCAAGGTACTTCCGCGTTTAAACAAACTGTTCCAAACGCGCGGAATGGTAAAAAAGACATACTGGGCAGTGGTTGACAACCGCCCGCCAAAACACCAGGATACACTTGAACACTACCTCAAAAAGAACGAGGAAAAGAATAAAAGTTTTGCCTATACCGAACCGTGTAAAGGCGCCAAATATGCCAGACTAAGCTACCGCCATGTAGCCAGTGTGGAACGTTATCATTTGCTCGAAGTTGAGCTTTATACCGGGCGGCACCACCAAATCAGGGTGCAGTTAAAACAAATCGGGCTGAATATCAAAGGAGATGTAAAATACGGGTTTCCGAGGCCCAACGACGACAAGGGAATTCACCTTCATGCAAGGAAAATCGAATTTGTCCACCCGGTAAAAAACGAACCGATCACCATCATTGCCGACCCGCCCGATGACGTTTTATGGAACGAGTTTATGACAATGTTCCGAAACAACCGGTTTAGTCCAGTGAGTCCGGTTTAAAGGCAAACGGCAATAAATTCTGAATTCCGTCAAAAACCTGGATACTCTTTTTACCGTCCAAAACGATACGAATGCTTTTTCTGAAACGCGATTCCGTTTCAACCATAACCTGCCGGCACGAACCACAAGGTTTAACAGGCTCGGCAATCAATCCGTTTATGTTTTCAGCGGTTATGGCGATGGCTTTTACCGCCACATCCGGGAAGTTGGCGTTGGCATAAAAAAGCGCTACACGTTCGGCACACAATCCGTTGGTGAATGCCGAATTTTCCTGGTTGTTGCCGGTTATTATTTTACCGTTTTCCAAAAGAACAGCGGCCCCTACATGAAATTTCGAATAGGGCGCATACGCATTTTTTGCTGCTTCACGTGCAGTCAGTACGAGTTTCTGATCGTCTCCGGGCAATTCCTGAATCGTTTCATACTCATATACCAAAATCCGTAATTCTTTCGTTCGCATAAACGGTTGTTTTGCCCAAAAGTACAATTTTAATAAGAAAAACAAGCCTGGCGCGGTTTCCTTTTAACAATTGCACTTCGTACAAAAAGGCAATTCACTGAATTTTGTTTATAAAAAACAATTCAAAAATTTCAGAAAGAAAATGAAGTATCTATTTTTAACCGAAATATCGAAAAATACAAAAATATGAAGTTTGGTTTCACACTGTTGATGGTTGTTTTCTTTGGATTTTCTGCCCTTTCACAAAGCGCGCGGCACGATTATATCAGGAAGTATCAACTGCTTGCCATTGAAGAAATGAACCGCAGCGGGATACCGGCCAGTATAACCATGGCGCAGGCCTGCCTGGAGTCGGCAGATGGAAACAGCGAACTGGCGCGGAAATCGAACAACCATTTCGGTATCAAATGTAAATCGAACTGGAGCGGAAAAAAAGTATATCACGACGACGATGCCAAAGGCGAATGTTTCCGAAAATACCCGAGTGTGGAAGATTCCTACATCGACCACACCAACTTTCTGATGGGAAATCCGCGTTACAGTTTCCTTTTTCAACTCGATCCGACCGATTATGTAGCCTGGGCCAAAGGATTAAAAAGGGCAGGTTATGCCACAGCTCAACACTACGATAAAAGGCTGATCGAGATTATCGAAAATTTTAAACTGCACCGGCTCGACTACAAAATTCCGATGGACGAACTGGCCGTGTACGAACAGCAACGACTGACCAACGACAAAATGTCGAAAACGCTGACCATCAACCCGTACAAAACCCGTGAAGTTTTGCTCATCAACGGATTAAAAGCGGTAACTGCACAAAGCGGGGATACCTACCAGACCATTGCGCAGGAAATGGGAATCAAAGACTGGGAGCTTTACCGGTTTAACGACCAGCCCAACGGATATGTACCGCAACCCAGCGAAGTGGTTTATATTCAGCATAAAAAACGGAAAGCGCCAAAAAATCATTCAACACACATGGTGAGAGAAGGCGAAACCATACACTTTATTTCGCAGTTAAACGGCGTCAGGCTGAAACCCCTTTGTAAAAGGAACAACTTAAAACCGGGGCAGCAACCCTTGCCGGGGCAGGTGATACAATTGCGGTAAAAAAATCAAAGCGCGTAGCTTTTATCGCGCAACGATTTGTATAAAAAGTAACGAAGCAAAACGCGGTCGGTAAACAGGACAAAAACAACCATCACATTGACTCCGACTACCCAATAGACATTGGAAACCAGCAGATCGTACCACTGTTTCCAGTTGTCGCCATACCAGATAAAAGCCATAACTGCCGCTATCGCAGCGATTCCGGCCAAAGCGCCAAGATAAACCAGAAATTCCCTGACATATAAATCCCAGGCAAATTTCCGTTCCGCATTTTTTGCCACCTTTTCAGCAAAATTGTCGCTGAGAAAAAAATCAGGTTCCGAAGTCAGCACTTCATCCACCAGTTTTTCCCTGTCGAAATATGTTTTATCCTTCGCCATAATCCACAAAAATATTGGTTTTCTCTGTTTCAGCTACCTTCTCCAACTTTTCTTTTAATAAATTTCTCGCCCTCGAAAGATAGCTTTTTATTGTTCCTTCCGGCATCCCGGTAATCTGTTCAATCTCTTTGTATGAAAATTCTTCCAGGTGAAACAATGTTAAAACCGTACGGTAGTGCACCGGAAGAAGTTCAATCATATCGAGCAGGTATTTTTTCACCTCCTCCTTTTCCACCATTTTCTGGTTCAGTTCGGTATCTTTTTCCGAAACAATCAGCGCCGGGTGTTCATCATACGAATTTTCCATTTTCCGCGCCTCTTTTCTGATGTGCGAAATACCGGTATTGTAAGCGATGGCTGCAATCCAGGTGGAAAGCCTCGACTCGCCCCTGAACCGTTTCAGTTTTTTGAAAACCTTGATAAACACCTCCTGGCACACATCTTCCACATCCTCCTGCCGCTGAACGATACGGCCCACCACGTGCAAAACCAGCCGCTGGTGTTTCGACACCAGAAACCGAAACGCGTTGTTGTTCCCGTTCAAAACCTGTTGTACCAGTTCCGTATCATTCATAGTCAATTCATCTGACTCGCGATTGATAAAAATGTTGCAGCAAATTACAACTAATTTTTCGTGAGACCTGTTTCCTTCCCGTCATATTGGTATCCGGGCGCCGCCATCAACATAGCTGTTCCAAAATCATTTCAAAAAAAAATGACACGCCCTGCAACATTTTAATAACCCACTGTGTCAAACGGTCAAGAATGTAAAATTTAAAAAAGAATAATTATGAATCACATGGATGAAATTTTTGTCACCGCAGTTGTGTTTTTCGGGATTTACCAAATTTTCAGGTTGCTTTCCGACTATCTTCTGAAACGGAAACTGATTAAAGCCGGACAGTACGAAAAAGTAGGAATCCTCGAACAGCCAAAACCGGCAGAAGAAGTCAACAAATATCCTTCGTTAAAATGGGGATTGGTTGCGTTAACCAGCGGGTTGGGCTTTATTTTAATTGAAATCCTTCGCCAAATAAACCCCGGAATGATCGACTACGACAACGCCGTGCTTCCGTTCGGGATTTTGCTGGTGTTTGTTTCACTCGGGTTCCTCATCTATTTTTTTATTATGAACGGGAAACGGAAGTAGGCAGTTTACAGTCTCAGTCTCAGTGATCAGTGATCAGTGATCACTGATCAGGAAAAAGAAAACAGAAAACCAAAAGGGGTTCCGTCTTTTTAAAGAGAGGCGGAACCTTTTTATTGAAAGATATAGTCGCCGATGTGTTGAAAGCCGCGGAGAAACTCTTCGGTCTTCATTCGTTTTTTCCCGGCTAATTGCAGGTCGGTAATTTGCAGCCAGCCCTTTCCGCAGGCCACATTCATCACTATTTTTCCGTCGGTTTCGATGGTTCCGGGCACGCCGTTGTCGAGCGAAATCACCCGTTGCGCAAAAAAAAGTTTCACCTGGATTTCGTCGCCCGAGGTACGGTTGACCAGGGTTGTCCAGGCAGCGGGGTACGGCGATAGTCCGCGGATAAGGTTCCGGATTTCCTCTGCGTCGTTGTTCCAGTTGATTTTACAATCGTCCCTGAAAATTTTCGGGGCGTGTTTTATTTCCGAATCCGGAGTAACTTCAGTTTGCGGAACAGGCCGCACATTTCCTTCCGCCAGTGCATCCACCGTCGTCAACACCAGCCGGGCGCCAATTTCCATCAGGCGGTCGTGAATGTCGCCCACGGTGTCGTCGTCGCCGATTTCAATTTTTTGTTTAAAAAGAATCCGGCCGGTATCGATTTCGTGGTCGAGTAAAAAGGTGGTTACACCGGTTTTGGTTTCGCCGTTGATAACCGCCCAGTTGAGCGGGGCGGCCCCTCGGTATTGCGGCAGCAGCGAGCCGTGTAAATTAAAGGTTCCCATCCGGGGCATTCTCCACACCACTTCGGGAAGCATCCGGAAGGCCACGATAATCTGCAGGTCGGCATCGAGCGCTTTTAACTCTTCCAGAAATTCAGGATTCTTCAGCTTTTCGGGCTGCATCACCTTTAACCCGTTTTCCACGGCATATTTTTTAACCGCCGGTTCCGATAAAACCTTACCCCGTCCGGCGGGTTTATCCGGGGCAGTAATAACACCAACCACGTTGTACCCGTTTTCGACCAGCGCCTTTAAACTGGCCACGGCAAAATCGGGAGTACCCATAAAAACGATGCGAAGTGTTTTGTTTTTCATATCGAGACTTTTTATAGCTGTTAGCCATTAGCTTCCAGCTTTTAGCTTTCTGTTTTTATTACCGGGTTCCTTCTCTTCCCACCTCCGACCTCTTGTTCTGATAATTTAACCACAGAGAACACAGACCTGCCCGAATGAATTTGTTCAGGCGGGGAAGACACAGAGTACCGCAGAGTGTCTTCTGACTTCCGGCTTCCAGCTGCTCACTTCCTCAACACCCTGTTCCCCTTTTGCGCTTTTGGCCAGTACGGGCAGTGGCGGCAACCGTTGGCACAGCAGTAACCGCGGCCGATCAGGTAACTTTCCGTCATCACCCGGTAGCCGTTTTCCATATAATAGTCTCTGCCCTCCTGGTGCCCGTCGCTAAAACTGCCGCTGTCAAAAAGGTCGTCGAAATAACCCATCCTGTAAATTTTCTCCAAAACTAAACATTATCTTTCAGAACAAAAACGGAACCCATGGGAATTGAACGGGACTACCTGATGCGCCAGTTAATGATGTTGTTCGATGTGATACAAAAAATCCTGCGCTACCGGAAAAAAGGAGAACGGGAGCTGGCCCTCGACCAGATAAAGTATTTCTACGAATGCCTTCAGGTGGACGAAGGAGTTCATTCGAAAGAGATGGAAGAACTGATGGATTACCTCGTTATCCAAAAAAACCTGGCCAACGAACAACTGGAAATGGTGGCTTTTGTTTTAAAAGAACAGGGGGAACTGGCCGCGGATCAAAACCAAAAAACAGACTTTTTCAGAAAGTCGTATTTTTTTCTCGAAAAAGTGGAACGCGAAAGTTCTGCTTTCTCCCTGGATCGGCAAATGAAAATGGCCGAACTGCGGGAATATCTGAATTGAAGTGAAGTGAAATCAGGTCCCGGTTGATCGGAGAAATCGGGAGAAAATTCGCTTACCCTCTGACAAAACATTTTTCAACACAGCCAGCAACCAAAATATCCCCAAAAGCGTCATATCTATCTTACAAACAAAAGAACATTCAATGGTTATATTTAAAAATGAATTCATGAAAACACATATTTTGATTTCCCTGATACTTTTTGCGAAATTTCTTTATGCGCAGCCTTTATTTTCAGAGCCTGAAATTTTTACGGCCCGGCAGGTACCAACCGTGGTCAAGATAAAGGACCTTGACAACGACCAAAAGATGGATATTTTGATGATGTATTCATCTGATACTGACTATTGGGGCTGGTTAAAAGGGAATGGGAATGGCTGGTTTGAGGAAGAACGCTCACAAAACAAAAACATCAACTATGTCAATTTCGACATCGCCGATTTAAACCAGGATGGTAAAAACGACATGGTGATTTCCAGTTACTGGGAAAACGGTTTTAAAGTATATCTGGCCAATAAAAATGCAGAATTTGCTCCGGGCGTCTTTTACTTTGCCGGGGTACACGGTCGAAAAATCAAAATCGCCGATATCGACAACGACGGACTAAACGACATCCTGATCCTGACCACTGGCTCTGGAAATCCCATTGTACTCCATGTTTTCAAAGGCGACGGGAAAGGGCAGTTCGGCTCAAAACAATCGTATCCTTCGGAGCTGGCCTCTGACCGCGATTTTTTTGTGGCCGATAAAAACCTCGACGGACTCGCAGATGTAATTGTCACCACAAGTTTTGCATGGATAGGCATCTACTACCAGCAGCCCGACGGTTCGTTTGAATGCCGGTACCTGCCTACCGGGCAATTTGCGCGCTCGGTGGTAACCGATTTGGACAACGACAGCCGACCCGACCTCGTAAATAGTTACAGCTCATTCGATAACGAAACTGGGTCCGATTCCATCAGCGTGTGGATGGGCGGAAATGACACAACGTTCAGCCACAGCGTCAGCACCCGCTACAACCAGGTCAGGATTGGGCAGATGTTGGCTAAGGATATGGACAACGACGGCAACACCGACCTTTTAATAGGTCATCTCGATCAGGATTTTTATAAAACCGACACCCTCTATTTCCTGACGGGAAAAGGGAACGGGGAGTTTTCCCAACCCTCGGTTATCGTTTTGCCCGATACGGTTTACACATTTGAAGCAGCCGATGTAAACGGCGACCAACTCCCCGACCTGGTCGCCGCCCTGAAAAACAAAACAGTAGCTGTTTTTCTGAACCAGGGGGAGGTGACCAACATCCCTGACGACCCTGCCGACAGGAGCCACCAGGTGACGGTATTCCCCAACCCGGCGGCCAGGCAGGTTGTTATCAAAGGCGGGACCGGTTACCGGTATCGGGTTTGTCATGTGTCAGGGAAGGTGATGGCCGGGGGAGCTTTTGACAATGAAATCCGCATCGGCACAACCGACTGGCCCAACGGACACTACCTGGTTACCACAAAAAGTAAAACAGGGGAAACAACAACTGGTTTAATTATCGCAAAGTAATTCCCGACAGAGAAAAACTTCCGGCCTCTTGTTCTGTTAATTTAACCACAGAGAACACAGAGAAGACGCAGAGTACCGCAGAGTCTTTTCTGGCTTCTGGCTTGCAGCTTGTGGCTTGCGGCTCCTAGCAATTTAACCACAGAGAACACGGAGGAGACACAGAGTACCGCAAAGTGTTTTTTGGCTTGCAGCTTGAGGCTTGTGGCTTGCAGCTTGCAGCTTGAGGCTTGTGGCTTGCAGCTTGCAGCTTACGACTTGCGGCTTGCGACTTGCAGCTTGCGGCTTGCAGCTTCCAGCTTCCCAATGTTTAACAGCATTTTTCACCCGGCAACGTTGTTTGTTTCATCCAAATCACTTAAATTCAACGCACAAAACAAAAGAAATTTATTCCGCCAAAAAGAAACAACAAGTTGAGAAACCATCTTCTCCTCCGCCAGTTCACCGGGAATTTTCGTTCCGAAATCCCGTTCGTCGATAGCAACCTGCCGAAGGCAACTGTTTACCATGTTTGCATAAAATTAACCTGCCCCTCGGGCAATATGTTTTACCCAAATTTTAAAAAAAATGAACAAAAATCAGTCGAAGTATTGGCGTATGTTTTTGAATACGCAGGAAACCCTTAATGCCCACACCGAAAAGTGGACGGGCATTCCGGTGATAGTGGGTGCCAAAACCGAGTTCGATGAGCTGATAGAGCGCATCTTCGGTGCCAACGAACGCGCCCTGTCGCAAAGTAAAGCTATCACCGCCGAAAAGACCGCCGCGCTGGAAGTGGTCGTTCAGAAGGCCGAAACCCTTTCCGGAAAGTTGCAGGCCTATGCCGCTGTTACCGGGAATGTGGAATTAGCCATCCGGGTAAAAATCACCAGAAGCGACATTCTCAGGGAAAAGGAAACCAACGTGGGGATGGTGGTAGCGCCTGTGATTGCTGCCGCACAGGAAGAGATGCGTAATCTGGCCGACTACGGCGTAACCGAAACCGAAGTGCCCGAACTGGAGAGTGCGGTCGATGGTTTTATGGCCCTTGTTGGCGCGCCACGTACGGTCAGGAACCAGGCTTTTGCCGCCCTTTTGGAGATCGACCAGTTGGTGGATGCCGCCAGCGATGTGGTCAAAAACAAACTCGACACCATGATGTTGCAGTTTAAATATACTCAACCCGTATTTTACGACGAATACCTGCGGGCAAGAACAATTGTGGATTAAAAGAAGGAGCACAGAATCCGGCTGCCGGGAGGTTTCGCGGCAGCCGGAATTTTACCCGGTTGTTCTGCCTAAAAACAGACCATTACGATGGAAAACCACTCAGAGGTGAATACAAACCACTTCGAGGTCAATGCAAACTACTTCGAGGTCAATACAAACCACTCGGAGGTCAATGCAAACTACTCCGAGGTCAATGCAAACTACTCCGAGGTCAATGCAAACCACTTCGAGGTCAATACAAACCACT
>CAYWBV010000002.1:0-49523 GCA_964455785.1 uncultured Maribellus sp. | reverse complement strand
AATAAACAACACGTATTTATTAACACTAATTCAAAACAAAAGTATGAAAAAAATTTGTGTGAAAAAATGGGGAGAAGTCTGTTCACGCTTATCCCTCAAAATTTTAAGAATTATGCGGCTCACATTGTTTTTGCTATTGACTTCATTGACCCAGGTAATTGCAGTAAATAGCTATTCGCAGGTTACAAAGATTAGTTTAGACATGAAGAGTTCTACTGTCAAAGACGTGCTTTACGAAATCGAGTCAAAAAGCGAATTTTATTTTTTATTTAACAGCAAATTAGTCGATGTTGACAGGAAAGTTGATATTAAAGTTACCAATGAGCGACTCGATCAGGTACTTGAAAAATTGTTCGATGGCTACGGGGTCTCCTATTCTGTCATGGACAGGCAAATCATCATTCAGCCTTCGGGAATGGCCTCAAAAACTGAAACACAACAACAGAAAATGGTCTCCGGAGTAGTTACTGATTTGTCGGGTGAACCGGTTCCTGGTGTATCGGTTGTAATAAAAGGAACAAATAAAGGAACTGTAACTGATATCAAAGGCACATATTCTCTTTCCAATATTCCTGAAGATGCAATTCTGCAGGTTTCATTTATCGGAATGAAAAGCCAGACTATTCCGGTCGGTTCAAAATCTGTTATTAATATTGTACTATCGACTGATAACCAGTCGATAGATGAGGTAGTGGTTACTGCTTTAGGGATGAAGAGGGAAAAGAAAGCGTTGGGCTTTGCCATGCAGGAACTGAAAGGAGAAAGCCTCGACAAACCCATAACTTCTATTGCACAAGCCTTGCAGGGGGAAGTTGCCGGAGCGCAGATATCGTCAAATGCAACAGGCCCCGGTGGTTCAACCCGTATTGTTCTTCGTGGCCAGACCGGATTGAGCGCCGGATCCCCGCTTTGGGTTATCGATGGAATGCCAGTCAAAGGAAATACCACCGGTGGCGGTGGATGGGGTGGAGGTTCTGATACCGGAGGTAGTATCAATGACTTAAATCTGGATAATGTCGAATCGGTTTCGGTTTTAAAAGGTGCAAACGCTTCGGCATTATATGGTTCCCGCGCCAAGAACGGGGTAATTGTTGTAACAACGAAACGGGGGAGTTCTGAAAGACTCTCCGTTGAATATAACGGAACCTATACGTGGGAAGCTCCATATGACCAGTATGATTTCCAGTATGAATACGGGCAAGGAACAAAAGGTGTTTTTAATGTAACATCACAATTCTCCTGGGGTGGAAAGCTGGATGGATCTGTTGTCCAGCATTGGCGCAATAAGTATTGGAAAGACGAAGAAAACACAGAAGCTGTTTATAGCTCCCATGGAGATTATCTGAATCAGTTTTACAGAACAGGGCACATGTACAATAATACAGTTACGATTAGCGGAGGTTCAAAGAAACTGAAATCAATTGTTTCTGTAACTGATTCCAGAAATACCGGTATTACCCCCCGCCACGAATATAACCGCACCAATATCAATACGAACACAAACTTCAGCAGTAAATTTCTGGATGTAAATGTGGGGATAAATGTTGTTCGCGCTACCAGGAATAATATTATGTCCACAGGAGATAAAGGGGCGATGAAATGGCTGGTTATGATGCCCAATAATATTGATCTCGATGATTTGTCGAATCTAGTTGATCCACTAACCGGATTTACGGTCAATTATGTTTCAAGCAATAACCGGTCAAATCCTTTTTTGTATGCTACAAAAGGAAATGATACCCAGAGTGTAAGGAACCGTTTTATCGGACGTGCAGAAGCGATTGTCAAATTTACCGAATATTTACATTTAACAGGCCGTGCTTCAATCGATTATAATGTTTCAACATCATCCGACCAGACGACTCTTACGCTTGCCTCACGCGCCATTTATGATCAGTATTATTCAACAGATCAATCATGGGCAGAGGATATTAATATGGATTTGATGCTGAATTTTAATAAACGGGTTCACGATTTCCAAATCATTGCCAACGGAGGTGTATCACGTTACCAGCCAAAGAGTTCGGGGCTTAGTGCTAAAACGGTAGGAGGTTTTACGATTCCGGGATTAGCAATTCTAAGGAACAGTGCCCAGAATATAACTGCTTCTGAATCCTATTCCACTCAACGGCTAAACTCTGTTCTGGGAAATGCCAGCATCGGTTTCCGCGATTATGTATATCTCGAGTTAACCGGCAGGAACGACTGGTCTTCCACTCTGCCGAAGAATAGCTGGTCTTATTTTTACCCATCTGTGAGTATGTCCGGAATTTTTTCCGAAATGTTTGAATTACCTGAACTGATTTCGTTTTTGAAAGGACGAGTGTCATGGGCCCGGGTTGGGAGTGCTACAAGCCCTTATCAGTTGAAAAATGAATATAGTATAGGTTCAATCCCTAATTACGGGACAGAAGCAAACCCGAATACAGCTTATCCCATTACGAATTTAAAACCACAAATGATGGAGTCAACCGAAGGTGGTATTGAAATACGTGTATTAAAAAATCGGTTGGGACTGGATGTTACTTACTATGATGCCCAGACAACAAACCAAATTTTGTCGGTTGAAACAGCCCTTTCTTCCGGTTATAAAACGGCTTTGATTAATGCAGGAAAAGTGGTTTCAAAAGGTTGGGAAATTACATTGACAGGAACTCCTGTTCAAACAAAAGACTGGGAATGGACCAACACAATAAACTGGGGCAAGAATAAGTCAGAATGTGTGGAATTGGTTGAAGGGGTTAATTACAAGGACATGGGTTCCACCCGTAATGTATATGTCCGGTGTATGCCTGGCCATCAATTTGGTGAAATCGTTGGAGATGGTTATTCTTATGATGAAAATGGCAACAAACTGATCGGCGATAATGGGATGCCCATTAAGGAGCAACTAAAAATTGTGGGTAATATTTCTCCTGACTGGACAGGTTCGTTTGTAAGTAGCCTGAGATGGAAAAATTTTAACCTGCGTGCTTTGATCGATGTAAAAAGCGGTGGCGACTTCCTTTCTTTTACTGATGTTCATGCGTGCTATGCAGGGACTTCGGCAAAAACATTAAACCGTGAAAATGGGATTGTTGTTGATGGAATTGTAAAATCAACAGGAGAAGTTAATACTACTAATGTTGCTCTGCAGGACTACTATACCTACATTTGCGGGAGTAACGGTTACTATCCCCTTGCAGAAGAATTTATGCGCGATGCTTCTTTTATAAAAATGCGTCAGCTTTCTTTAGCTTACAGCCTGCCGAAAAAACTTTATCAGAATCTTCCTGTCGAACAGATTAAACTTTCGTTCGTCGGCAGTAACTTGTTCTATTTTTGGAAAGCTTCTGATGTTAATCCGGAAGGATCTTATTCAACCAGTGATGAAGGCCAGGCTTTTGAATACTGTTCATTGCCACCGACTCGTTCATACGGGTTTTCTGTAAATATTAACTTTTAAAAATTTGATCCGATGAAAAAAAGATATAAATCATTAATCTTTATTGTATTATTGTCAGTATTCCTTGGTTGTACAAAAGATTTCGAGGATTTAAATACGAGTAAATTTACTACGAACAATGTAAATCCGGGATACTTATTGTTTAAATCCATACAAAATGGATTGTTTAATTGCAGTACTTACTCTTATGAATTAGGAGATCAGTTGCATACCGACTTGTTTGCACAATATTACGGAAATGCACAAAGTTCGTTTACCACCGACCGGTATTTAACCCGAACAGATTGGATTGAAATAGGACTCTGGAGCCCATATTATAAATATGGGGTTACACGCCGCTGGAATGTTTTCACTTTCCTTGACGAATATCCGGAATATAGTAACATGTATCAAATCTTCCGGATTATTGACGCTATCGGGGCACAGAAAACTACCGATTTATTTGGTGATATTCCATATTCCGAAGCAGGGCAAGGTATTATGGAACCCCATTTTGATGCGCAGAAAGATATCTATTATACTCTTTTTGAAGAATTAAAAGATGCTGTTGCAAAACTTCGCTCAAATACGAAACAAACGAAGTTTACAGCACTACAGGACATCATGTATTTCGGAGATGAAAAAAAGTGGATAAAACTGGCCAATGCTGAACGGTTGCGCCTCGCACTCCGGATTTCGTTTATTGATCCGGTTAAAGCAAAAACTGAAGGAGAACTGGCATTGGCTGATATCTCATTTGAGAACAATGCCGAAAATGCTTCTTATATCGTCAATATTGGCACAGATGATCAGGGACATCCACTGTATTATATTAATAACTGGGGAGATGTTACGGCCAGCGCTTTTATGATGAATACACTGAAGGCCGAAAGCTCAGTTGTGGATCCGCGGCTTACGCTTTGGTTTGCTAAAACACGAGATTACTTAACAAATGAATCAACTGAACCTTTCCGTGGAATGCCTAACGGACTGCTTGCTTCGGAACTGGATGGAGAATATTCAAAAGACAATACATCCCAACCCTGGGGATATTATTGGGGGACAAACTGGAATGATTATAAACCGGGAGATAATATTCCGAATGATCCATCTGCAGAATTGGGCGTTTCCAACAAACCGCGTGTCGTGTTCAATTATGCTGAACTTTGTTTCCTGAAAGCTGAAGCAGCATTAAGAGGCTGGGCTGGAGCTGGTGATGCCAAAACAAATTATGAAAATGGAATCAGGGCTTCATTTGAAGAATTTAGAGATGGCGTGAATGCTGCCAAATATTCAACGGCCGATGATGAAGCATATATTAATGGAGGGAATGTTAAATACAATTCGGGAGACAATTTCGAAACAAATCTCAAAAAAATTATCACACAAAAATGGCTTGCCCTTTATCCAAACGGGCAGGAAGCCTGGATCGAATTCCGGCGTACCGGGTATCCGGAATTAATTCCACCTGTTCATGTTGATATTGATAATGTTAAACAAGGTGAGTTCCTCAAAAAACTTCCATATACCGATGCCGAAAAGCAAGGCAATACCAATGCTCTCGATGAATCCCTGAACCAGGGCCAGGGAGATGGTGAACATGTTCGTGTTTGGTGGGACACAAAACGCTACAAATAGAATCAGTTAGGGAGAGAAGATTTAAAATCTTCTCTCCTGATTTTACTCTTATTTTTTTGAATATTTTAAGGATGGATATTATCACCATCCTTTATTTGAATTCAAAAGGTTTTTCTCAGAAAAGAGACATATTTAGGTTTGTTTTCTGGTGAGAATACATTTTATTGTGGCGTTACTTTTCATCGGAAATGCTGCAATGGCGCAGGAAAACAATTAATCTCTTTTATCCACGACAAATAGACACACTCTCTTTTTGTCTAAAATGCCTAAAACCCAAAGGCTAAAACAAAATTTGAATAATCAAACTTTAAAAATATAAGTGATGAAGAAAATATATCTTTTAATGATTTTGGGGATTTTTACTACTTTCTCCTGTACAAAAAAGGATTCGGGCCCCCGTTCCAAACATGTTATACTGATAGGCCTTGATGGTGTCAGCAGTTTTGGTTTTCAGAAAGCCGCGACGCCTAGAATGAATGAGATGGCTCAAAACGGTGCGTTATCCATCAATGCCCGGTGCATTCTTGAGTCGTCGAGCAGCCAAAACTGGATGACCATGCTGAGTGGTGCAATCCCGAACCAGCACGGGATCACTTCGAACGGTTGGGAACCAGATAAGCACCAGATTGAACCAATCCTGAAGAATAAAGCAGGATTTTTCCCATCTGTTTTTGACCTGATAAAAAGCCAAAAGCCCGAAGATAAAGTTTACCTGTTTTATGAATGGGGCGGATTGGGGAGGATGTTCGATTTGACTGTCCCGGACAAAGTAGAGCGGATAGAAAATGGAGTACAACTTCTCAATAAAGGGATTGACTCATTTTTTGCTGACAAACCTGAATTTTTGTTTGTTGCGGTTGACGAGCCCGATCATGTCGGCCATGCTGCCGGCCACGAATCGCAAGAATATTTTGATTGTATCACCAAATACGATTCGATTATTGGGAGCCTGGTTGACCGTTTGAAGTCCCAAAATATGCTCGACGAAACGGTACTGATTGTAACTGCCGATCACGGGGGAATCCACAAAGGACATGGCGGTGAGACCCCAAATGAACTGGAAATCCCGATTTTACTCTATGGTGGAAATGTTACCAAAGGAAAATTAATTGAGCAGAGTAATATGATTGCAGATATTGCCTCAACCGTGGCCGGATTACTGGGAGTTTCCATGCCCGATGAATGCGTCGGAAAATTTATTCATACAGCTTTCGAGCCGAAATCGGATGCGCATTATTCGCCAATGCCCCTTGTTATGCCTGCTGACGGAACTTTTAAAGACTCGGTTGAAATTTATATGCGTACCGATCATCCGGATGCTGAAATATTTTACACAATCGATGGAAGTGTCCCAACAACTTCTTCTTTGCCTTACACAAATCCTGTTGTTCTGAAGCAACCATGCCGTCTGAAAGCGATCAGTTTTGTTGCCGGGCAGGGAAGTAAAATCACCAGTGGAACATACAAATTCGACAATAATTTAACTGAATCCTCAAAAACAAAATAATATCAACAATTAGAACGATGAAAATGATCAGAATTTCTGTTAATCTTATTGTAGCTGTATTTATAAGCACACAATGTTTTTCCCAGGTACCTGTTTTTAAAGATTACAATAGTCCATTGCCTAATGTTGTAACCCCCGGCGTAATATCTGCTGACGGTGGTATTGCCGCACCATCTGATGCGATTTCCTTGTTTAATGGGGAAAATTTATCGGAATGGGCCTGCCAAAAAGGGTATCCTGAGTGGAATATTCATGACGGGATGGTAACAGTTGAAGAAGGGGCTGGCGATATTTTTACCAAAAAGGAGTTTGGCAGTTTTCAGCTTCATATCGAATGGATGCACCCTGCTGATATAACCGGAGAAGGTCAGATGCGCGGAAACAGCGGAATTTTTCTTCACGGGCTTTACGAAATCCAGGTTTTGGAAACTTTCAATAACAATAACAAAACCTACGTCAACGGGCAGGCCGGAGCGATTTATAAACAACATCCGCCACTGGTGAACCCACTCCGGAAACCCGGAGAATGGAATGCTTATGACATCATTTTCACTGCTCCGACTTTCAATCCTGATGGTACGTTCAGGACGAATCCCCGGGTAACCGTTATGCTGAATGGTATTTTAATTCAGAATAACGCAGTCATCTACGGAACAACGTTTAATGATACCATTGTTGCGAAAGAAAGAGGCGGAATTACAATTCAGGATCACGGATGCAAAGTGAGTTACCGGAATATCTGGATCAGAGACTTTAATTAAAAGTCTTTTCCCCAGAAAAACATGATCTGTAGGAAGTAAGGAAGTTGATAAGAGAAGAACATTACCGTTTTAAAAACAAGATGTTATTATTCATTCTAAAATGACAATACGTATGCGATCGATTTTTTGTCTGCTAATCAGTTGGTGTTTTTTTACGCTTACTGTTCAAGCTGTACATTCTCCGGTTGGCCTGAAAACAAACTATCAGAAAAATCCGCTTGGAATAGATTCCGGGAATCCCCGGTTGAGCTGGAAAATCAGAACCGACGAGAAGGGATTCTTTCAGTCAGCCTACCAGGTGCGGGCGGCAGAGTCTGTTTCCGATTTGAAAAATAATAAAAGGTTGTTATGGGATAGCGGGAAAGTTGCCAGTGATAATTCCATTGAAGTCTATTATGAAGGAGATTCTCTGAAATCCCGTCAACGGGTTTACTGGCAGGTCAGGGTATGGAATACAAAAGATGAAAAATCGGTTTGGAGCGAGCCTGTTTTTTTTGAAATGGGACTTTTAAGCCCCGATGACTGGCGGGCAGAAATGATTATTCCTCAGTTGGAAACACTGATAAAAAGAGCCGATCCCTCACCGTATCTAAGGAAAAGTTTTTCGATTGAAAAACCAATAGAAAAAGCCCGGTTGTACATAACGACCAATGGTATTTACGACCTCTCGCTGAATGGGGAAAAGGTCACCGGTAATTTGTTTGCCCCGGGCTGGACTACCTTCCGGAAACGCTGGCTCTACCAAACCTACGACGTGACCAATTTCCTGAACAAAGGTGAAAATGTAATCGGGATCGTCATTGGCGATGGTTATTCCACCTTTTTTCAGAAGAAAGACGAGGAAATCTATTACATTTTAGGGGCTTTCGCTCAGTTGGAAATCACGTATAAAGACGGAACAACAAATAAAGTAGTAACAGATGAAAGCTGGAAATCCAATATAGGCCCGATTCGGCTTGCGAACTACTACGATGGCCAGGACTATGATGCGACCAAAGAACTTGGCAACTGGAACAAAGCGGGCTACAACGACAAAAACTGGAAGGGAGTCAAACCAAAAACAATTTTTAAAAAGTCCTTATTGCAAGGGAATGAAGCTCCTTTTATGAGCAACTTTATGGAAGTCGATCCGGTTGCCCTGCTCAAAACGCCCAAAGGCGAAACTGTTATCGACTTCGGGCAAAACCTCGTTGGTGTTGTCCGTTCCAGGTTACAGGCTCCAAAAGGCACAAAGATGAAACTTGTGTTTGGTGAGATGCTTGACAAAGAGGGAAATTTTTATAATGATAATTACAGACTGGCCCGCGCTGCTTCAGTTTATACTTTTAAAGGAGAAGGTATAGAAGAATATGAGCCTCAGTTTATGTTTTGCGGATTCCGGTATGTAAAAGTTGAAGGGCTCAAAAATGTATCACTCGGTTCATTTAAAGCCATTGTGAGAACATCGGCGAAGGAACAAACCGGGACATTCAACTGCTCCGATACGTTGATCAACAAACTCCATAATAATATTTTATGGTCTTTTCGTGGAAATTATATGGACATCCCGATCGACTGCCCGCAGCGGGACGAGCGGTATGGATGGTCATGCGATGTTCAGCTTTTTGCACCTACTGCCTGTTATCTTGCAGATGTCAATATGATTCTCGAAAAATGGGTGCGGGAACTTCAGGCCGGGCAGTTTAAAAACGGAAGTTTCCCGATGATTGCCCCCGATATGTGGGGCGATTCCCCGGGCGATCCGGGCTGGGGCGATGCCGGTATTATCGTCCCCTGGGAACTGTACAAAACGTATGGCAACACGAGCATTCTGAACGAACTCTACGATAACATGAAGGCATGGTCGGTGTTTTGTGAAAATAGTTCGACCAATGAACTTTGGACAAATTCTTATTGGGGGAGCGACTGGTTGGCTTATGCAAGTAAAGAGCCCCGATACCAGGGAGCTTATACGGACAAACATCTGATAGCGGACGCATACACGGCAATTGCGACACGACTGTTGTCGCAAATTGCCCGTGTATTGAACAAACCGGAAGACGTACAGTTTTACAAGAATCTGTACCAGAAACGAAAAGAGGCTTTTATAAAAGAATATATTACTGAAAACGGCCGCCTAAATTCCAATACTCAGACAGCTTACGTTCTGGCACTCTATGCCGATCTGTTCCCTGATCATTTGGTCGATCAGGCAGTCAACCGGTTGGTAAATGATATTAATTCATTCGGTTTTATTACCTGCGGGTTTCTTGGCGCTCCGCTGATCAATGATGTGCTGACCAAATATAACCGGAATGATGTTGCTTTTCAGTTGCTGCTTAATGAGAAATATCCTTCGTGGCTGTACCAGGTTAAATCGGGGGCGACTACTATGTGGGAACGATGGGACGGGCTGAAACCGGACAGCACATTTCAGGATCCATCCATGAATTCATTCAACCATACAGCTTTAGGTTCTGTTGGGAACTGGATTTACAAGAATATCGGAGGCATTCAGAACGCTCCTGAAAGTGCAGGATATAAACACATTATAATCAATCCGATCATTTCATCGCGGATACACGAAGCACAAAGTTCATTTGAATCGGTTTACGGCACAATCTCTTCGCATTGGAAAATCGAAGGGAAAAAGTACACGCATTCAGTTACTGTTCCGCCCAACACTTTTGCAGATGTTTATTTGCCCAACACGGCAGACGGAATCATTTATGAAGGTTCCCGACCGATAGATGGAAATAAACTGATTACGAAAGTCGGGGAAAAAAACGGCAAAACAGTGTTGAGAATTGGCTCCGGAGAGTACTTCTTTACTTCATCTGTTGTATTGCCGGATTCAAAAAAATAAAAAAACCAATATGATCCTGGATAAAATCTTTAAAACAATAGTCTTATTTATATTTCTGATTTCTTCATTTCCAGTATGGAGTATTGAAAATGATACACTTTTTATATATGTCTCACCGAATGGCAACGACCATAATCAGGGAACGATAAATGCCCCGGTTCAGACTTTTGAAAAAAGTATAAAAATGGTGTCCTCTGCACGGACTGAAACCCCGGACAGCCCGGTTGTTGTTTATTTTCGTGAAGGGAAATATACCGTAAACGAAACTATTGTTATCCCTCCGTCCTGTAGTGGAACAGAAAAGGCACCGGTTTCTTTCAAGGCTTATGGAAATGAAGAACCGGTATTCTCCGGAGGTGTCCGGCTGACCCGATGGGAAAAAGCACATGACAAAGACATCAAGAAGATTATTCCCGAAGATTCGTACCCGCATATCTTTGTCGCAGATTTAAAATCAAATGGAATTACCAATTTTGGCGATCTTTTGAAAGAATTTCAGCGTCCCGACCTGTATTTCAATCATGTTGTACAAACAATTGCCCGCTGGCCCAACAAAGGTTTTGCAAAAAGCGGAAAAGCTGTCGGGAAAACTGTAATCCAACCCAGATGGAACGGAGCATCCGGCACTGCTGAAGGCATTTTTAAATATACCGACAAACGAATCGATAAGTGGGAGAAAGAAAAAGATCCCCGGCTATTTGGATATTGGTTTTGGGATTGGGACAACGGATATTCAAAAATTGAAAAGTTTGATGTGGATTCCCGTACAATTTATTTGCCGGAACCATATTGTGGCTTCGGGTATAAACATGGGTTCAGTTTTTACGGAACTAACCTTTTATGCGAACTGGATACGATTGGCGAATACTACATCGACAGGGTACTGGGTAAATTATATTGGTATGCTCCTGCGAATGTGAACCCAAATAACAAAGAAAATGAGCTGATCTACTCAAATCTCACTTCCGAATTTATGCTTTCCGTCAACGATTGTGAATATGTCAGTGTGGACGGACTGACTTTTTATGAAACACGGGGCAATTGTATAAACCTAAAAAATGGCCGGAATTGTACAGTTGAAAATTGCCGGCTGGAAAGGATTAGCGGTAACGGAATAATTGTCAGCAATGGCATAAATCACACAATTAAAGGTAATCTTCTGCAGCAACTCGGAAGGGGCGGAATTGATTGCAGGGGTGGACAACGAAAAACGCTGACTCCGTCCCATCATCGTGTCGAGGAAAATATCATCAATAATTTTTCCATTTTTCAGCGGACTTATTGTGGGGCCATTAATCTGGCGGGCTGCGGGATTATTGCAACACACAACCAGATTACCTGTGCTCCTTCATCGGCGATTGGAATCGATGGTAATGATCTCATTTACGAATACAACTGGATTGAAAATGTTGTTCAGGAATCCGATGATCAGGGGGCAGTTGATACGTATTTTGATTTGTCCTCCCGCGGAATTGTATTCCGATACAACCGGTGGGCAAAAATTCAGGGAGGAACCCATTGCGGAACGGCAGCCATTCGCCTTGACGATATGATCAGCGGATTCAAAATTTACGGGAATATCTTCGACCGGTGCGGAAATAAAATGTTTGGGGCGGTTCAGATTCATGCGGGGAACGAGAACGCGATCGAAGATAATCTCTTTTTTCAATGCCCGCATGCCCTTTCCCTGACTCCTTCCGAAGAAGGGGAATGGTTGAAAAATTTTAATTCCGACGACATGAAAAGAGCCATCTTCAAAAAAGTGGACGTGAATTCCCCTCTATTCCGGGAAAGATACCCGGAATTGAAGCGGCTTGGTGAAGATATCGATTTGAATGTTTTCAGAAACAACCTGTTGGTTGATACACCCCTCAAAGTACTTAGCACCGCTGGTATAAAACTGCTTGACTCAAATAATCCGCAAATTGATTCGGGAGGGAAATCATTGTCTTATTTCTGTTCTCCTGAAATCCTTCATTCATATAATATCCAAAGAATTCCGATTAGTGAAATGGGATGTTTTCATAATCGGTGGGCTGATAAATGTAATTATAAAATTGAAACTCGATAAATTTTCAAATAATGAAAACTGAAACAATACAGGCTGTTCCCCGGGAACGCCTGTTTTCACTTGATGCTTTGCGCGGATTTGATATGTTCTGGATCGTCGGAGGAGGTTCACTGGTTGCGGCGCTTGCAAAATACACAGGAGCAGGATGGCTTCAGTCCATGGCGGATCAAATGGAACATGTTGCCTGGGCCGGGTTTAATTTCCAGGACCTTATTTTTCCGCTGTTCATGTTTATCAGCGGAGTGGCTATTCCTTTTGCCCTAGTCTCGAAAATGGAAAAGAATGTGCCGAAGGCGGCATTAGCAAAAAAGGTGATAATACGAGGCATAACTTTGGTTTTGCTCGGATTTGTTTATAACGGAGTTTTTAGCAGAGCATTTACCAATCCCCGGTTTGCCAGTGTGCTCGGACAAATTGGGGTGGCATATTTGTTTGCATCATTAATTGTTATTTACAGCAAATCATTCCGAAGCTGGGTAGTTTGGTTGTGCGGCATTTTACTTGGATTTGGAGTTATACAGTTACTGGTGCCGGTTCCGGGTTTTGGCGCCGGGGTACTGACTCCCGAAGGCAGCATAAACACCTATATTGACCAGATGCTTTTACCGGGTCATTTCTTTGGAGAGATATACGAGCCTGAGGGAATTCTTTGTGCCATTTCAGCAATTGGAATTACACTGATGGGAACAGTAGCCGGAACTATTTTGCGGGATAAAAAGACAACCGACAACCAAAAATTAAAAATGCTTCTGATTATTGGAACTTCTTCGATTGTTGCTTCTTTGATTCTGAGCCCGGTTTACCCGATTATAAAACAATGCTGGACTTCTACTTTTAATCTGCTGGCAGGTGGAATCAGTTTTGTTTTGATGGCTGTTTTCTATTGGGCCATTGATGTTAAAGGATGGAAAAAATGGTCGTTCTTCTTTCGGGTTATCGGGATGAATTCCATTTTCATTTATATGTTGGACGAGGTTGCAAATGTGGGGGCTATAACCAAAGAGTTTTTAGGATGGACCGCTGTGTTAGGCGATTTTGGATTGATTGTCATGGGTTCAGGACGAATTGTAATGGTTTGGATGTTGCTTTATTATATGTACAAAAAGAATATTTTCATAAGGGTATAATAATGAGTTGAACCATAAAGTCATTCATGGGCTGTTTGGAGTGCTGTACACTTAAATAAAGTGAGAATCTGAAAAATATCTGGATAAGTAAATTGAGTCTTTATTCCGTTTTTATAGTTTAGTAGTTAGAACAAGAGGGTGTCCAAAAAGGTTGGGCATCTTCTTTTTTTTTTGAGAAAGAGAATATATAAAAAGTCATTTTCAGTTTTAAGCTAATGCTAATTTTATCTGTTCCTCTTTTCACTGAAACCCTGTCATTTTTTCTAACTTTGGCAAACTTTATTTCAAAAACAAAACAGGATTTTAAGGTTCCGGCCTACTCCTTCCTGTACTTTTAACAATACGGAGAGTAAAAGGAATAAAAATCTAAACGATGAACGAAAGAAACTACGAAGAACGATTTATTTTCAGCCGGATGGTTGACGGCGATAAAGAAGCCTTTCGTTTCTTTTTTGAAAAATACTATGCCGACCTGTGTAACCTGATGAATTTCTACCTTCACGATTCGGTTATCTCGGAAGAAATTGTTCAGGACATTTTTGTTTGGTTCTGGGAGAACAAGGGAAAGATACAAATCGGTTCTTCTGTAAAATCATATTTGTTTAAAGCTTCCAAAAACAAAAGTCTCAATTACCTCCGGAACGAAAGGGTCAAAATCAATATCCAGGACAAACTGGCAAAAGTTACTGAAAATGATTTTGATGAACTGCCCGAAAGTAATATGGACGCGAATCAACTGCGCGAAATTATCAGTAAATCGGTAAACAGTCTGCCACCGAAATGCCGTGAAATATTTAACCTCGCGAAAGAAGACGATCTTTCCTACAAAGAAATTGCCGGCAAACTAAATATCTCGGTAAAAACCGTTGAAAACCAGATGGGGAAAGCGCTGAAACTGTTACGCGAGCTACTCCGTCCGTATTACAACGACATATTTGTTTTCTTTTTGATTACCATGTTCTGTTTCCACTGATGGTATGGTCAATGGGAATTGGTCATTGGTCGATGTTGCCAACGCGCTTGTTTCTTATGTCTCCCTGCTCATTACCGAACATTCAAATTCGGATATTTATCTTTTCTGCCGGGCAACAGAAAATTTTTAAGTTGTCAAAAGTTGAACATTAATTTAATCCTCCGTTCTGCTTCCTGTGCCGCATCAGGACTCGTCCCCTCCCGGCAAGCCGGGACAGGTTTTGGCGAAGAGCTTGTCCCGAGTAATCGGGAGGGGACTATAGGGGATTGAACAATGACTACTTTAAACTTTTGACAACTTCTTCAAAAAAATCTTCAAAAAAAACATTTTCCCATAGGGGTAACCGCAATGTAAAGTGCCTTAAACTTGTAATTCAAAACGAATGAAGGAAAATACACCCTGGAATATTATTGTAAAATATCTCCGGAAACAGGCGACGCCGGAAGAAATAACAGAGCTTGACCTGTGGCTGAAAGAAGATAAGGAAAATGAAAAACTGATGGCCGAAGCATATCATGTTTTTGCTGTATCCGGTTCACTGCCACCTCCCATGACCCCTGATCTTGAAAAAGCATGGCAGAAAATCAACCGGAAATTGACCACCAACGTCCATCCGGCAAAACTATGGTTTGAAAAAATAAAATATACGGCTGCGGCTGTTGCCATTCTGCTTATTGGTTTCTCCACCCTCTGGATGGTTACCAGTGTAAAAAGTAAACAAATCCTTCAGCAGCAAACAGAAATAATTTCCCCGTTGGGCCAGAAAAGTAAAGTTCTTTTACCCGATAGTTCAGTAGTTTGGTTGAATTCCGGTTCATCCCTGAAATACAAAGGAAATTTTAACATGAAGGAGCGCGAGGTAGTTTTGGAAGGAGAAGCGTACTTTGAAGTGTTTAAAAACAAATCGAAAAAGTTCAGGGTGAAAACCGGAATTCTTAATGTCGATGTTTACGGAACTGCATTTAATATCAAAAACCACAATGACGACAACTTTCAGGAAATAACCGTGAGCGAAGGCCGGGTGGGGATTTCCGGCAAAACAGGCGAGATCAGGCAGTTAACCCGTGGAGATCAGGCCATCCTGGATAAAAGAACCAATAAAATCGTGTTTACCCAGAATTCGCCGGATGTTATCAACGCCTGGAAAAACAATGAATTGATTTTCGATAACACCCCGCTGGAAGAAGCCGTCAAATACCTGGAACGGTGGTACGGTGTTCAAATCACCATCGACAAAACCATGATGGGAAAACACAACTATACTTTTAAAATAAAAACCGAATCGTTCCGCGAAATGTTGGAGATCATGAAAGTAATGACTCCAATCGAGTATGAGATTAACGGGAAAGAGGTAAAAATACGATATGCAACGAACTAAAACTGAAATGCCTATGAAATAAACCGGTTGGACGACAAAACCAAAAACAATACAGGCCTGCCCTAAAGCAAGCCCGTACATTATAAAAAAAAATTGTTTAATCGCAGTATCCTGGTAAAGAAACAAATTGCAGCCTGTACCTTTTCAGCGATACTGCAAAAAACCACAACAAAATTATGAAAAAAAAACAGGAAAAGAGTTGGGGAATCAATTTCAGTCCCCTGCTGTTAAAAATTTTACGAACGATGAAACTAACGTTGATACTAATTTGCGGACTGGGGTTATTAAGTAGCTTGGCCGAAAACAGTTACGCGCAAACCGCCAAACTGACCCTCGAACTGAAAAACACAAGTATAAAAGAGGTTTTACTTTACATCGAGGATCACTCTGAGTTTGCGTTTATGTACGACAACAACAAGGTGGACGTAACCCGCAAGGTCAACATCCGGGTTAAAGACGAACCCATCGGAACAATTCTGGACCAACTGTTCGAAAAAGGGCAAATCACTTACCAAACCATTGGCCGGCACATTATTATTGTCCCGAAGGAAAATCCAACAAAAAATTTCACAGATCAGCAACAAAAAACGGTTAGCGGAAAGGTAACCGACACCCAAAACCAACCGCTGCCGGGAGTTACGGTGATGATAAAAGGTTCCAATCAGGGTACAGTGACCAATGCTGACGGGAATTATTCGTTAGCAGGTGTCTCGGCCGGTTCGATCCTCCAATTTTCGTTTGTAGGGATGAAGGCCCGGGAGGTAGTCATTGAGAATCAAAGAAGTATTGATATTACGCTGGAGGAAGAGACAATTGGTATTGAAGAAGTAGTTGCAATTGGTTACGGAACACAAAAGAAACGTGACATCATCGGGTCCATCTCAACCATAACCAGTGAGGATTTGATTAAAGCATCAAGTACTGGTTCTTTTGATGCAGCAATGCAGGGTATGGCACCCGGATTGATGGTTTCAAGTGAATCGGGAATTCCCGGATCTCCGGTACAGATTAAAGTTCGCGGTGTGAGTTCCATTTCATCTGGAACAGATCCGCTCTGGATTGTGGATGGCATACCAATCGTAAGCGGAAACATGGGAGCATCATTTGATGGTGAATCTTCCCAGAATGTTTTGTCAATGATAAATCCATCTGATATTGAATCGATTCAGGTATTAAAAGATGCAGCGGCAACCTCAATTTATGGATCCAGAGGATCAAACGGCGTTATACTTGTTACCACCAAATCGGGTAAAAAAGGGGTTATGTCTATTAATGTCGATTTAAAATCAGGGGTTAGCAATTGGGCAAACAGAGACATTGGACTGGCAACCGGTGCCGAGTATATTGAAATTATGGACAGAGCTTATGTCAACAGTAAACTCAGCGGTAATTATGACCCACAAACATCACTGAATCAATTGGATGGAGTGATGTCTTCCATTACCAGGGAAGAAGCAATGGTTACCAATACCGATTGGGGCGATATAATCAGTCGTACAGGTACATTCGTGGATGCCAATGTTTCGGCAACACAGGGAACTGATAAAGGAAATTCGTATATGTCATTACGATACAGAAAAGACAACAGTATTCTTAATTACAGTGACCTGGAAGTATTTTCGGCCAACGCCAACTTAAACTACGAACTGCTGGAAGTTCTTAATATCAGTTACCGCGGAAATGTTTCATATTCCAATAATAACAGAGCTAAATCTGACCACGGAAGAGCTGGAGCAGGTGGCTGGGCACAGGTGAATGCGTATTCTTTGCCCTGGATGAAAGTATATGATAACACCGACACTGGAATCAATGGATTCTGGAATCCGTTGTCAGGAGCGAATGCCCTGGCTGGTATTTCTCCGTTAAATAATGAAAGTAATCTTCAAACGTTAAATGTACTACAGGGATTAAACGGAACTTTGAAGTTAGTTGAAGGTCTTACCCTTAAAGGTGAGTTTGGCGCTAACCTGGTTTATGACAAAGGACTTTCCTATCGTGGTAAAGGTATTCGTATTGATGGTGCATTAGCCCGTGAAGAAAAAAACCAGTCGACTGTATTAAACTACAACTCATTTTTAAACTACGACAAAAATTTTGGGGATGACCATTGGTTAAATATTGTTGCTGGTATAGAAAATACCCGTTATTATGGTCACTACACCTATCTCGAAAGCCAGTCTTTAATTGGTAGTTTCCGTGAAGTGGGAAGGCCTGAGTCAATCAAGGGACGAAGCTATTTAGGCGGCGAAAGTTATCTGAGAGGTTATTTTGGAAGGGCCAATTATAAATTCAAGGATAAATACATCATCGGCACCAGCATCCGGCGTGACGGTATTTCCAAATTTACACCCGAAAACCGGTGGGCGACATTTGTTTCAGGTTCTGCAGGCTGGATAATTTCAGATGAAGATTTTTTCAATTCAGATTTTGTTAACCTGTTAAAACTTCGGGGAAGTTTCGGGCAAACGGGTAATACGAATATTCCAAGCGGAATCACCTCAGATAAATATTCTGTACGTACAAGCAGTACGTTGGGAATTCCAAGTACAGAATTGATAAGTATCGGAAACTCTGATATTAAATGGGAAACCACGAGTACCCTCGATATCGGGTTTGATTTTGGTCTGCTAAACAACAGAATCAGCGGCTCGGTTGCGTATTATAAACAAAATGTTGAAGATATGCTTTTGGCTGTGGCGCTGCCTTATTCAGCGGGTATTTCAGGCGGTAACATTGTATGGCAAAACATCGGTGATATGGAAAACCAGGGAATTGAATTTAATGCAGATGCCGTAGTGTTAAACAAAGCGTTTAAATGGAATCTGGGCTTGAATTTCTCAACAAACAAAAATAAAATTCTTGCGTTGGATCCTGAGTCCGATGCCAATAATGTTGGTATTACACAGGCAGAACCTTTTGAAGACAGAATCATTACAATTTTTAAGAAAGGACTCCCGTTGGGCAACTGGTATATGGCTGAATCAGCAGGTGTAGACCCGGAAAAGGGAATTCCGATGATTTATGAGGTGAAGGTAAACGAGGACGGAACCACTTCGCATACGGGGAATATTATTCCCGGAACAACTGCAAATCTGGAAGCAAACAGAATGATATTGAAGGGAAAAACTTCCCTGCCAAAGGTAACTGGCGGTTTCAATAACCAGTTTGCCTACAAAAATTTTGATTTAAGTTTGAATTTTTCATTTGCATTTGGCCATTACATTTACAACCGGTTACTGCAAAGTTCACTCACCCCAAACAGAGGAGTGCGGGCGCTTTCCAATAAATTGCTGACTGAAGCATGGCAAAATCCGGGCGACAATGCAAAATGGCCCCAGGTAGTTATGAATGTGCAGCATTTTTATGATGATGATGGAAATCCTTCAACTGAACCGGTAACATATGGAACAGAAGAAAAATACATTTCTTCGATGTTCCTTGAAAAAGGTGACTATTTGAAGTTAAACAACCTGAATTTTGGATACACCTTGCCCACGTTGATTGCTTCAAGAATTAAAATGCAATCTTTACGTGTTTCCCTGAATGTAACCAATCTTTTAACGCTGACCAGTTTTTCCGGATACAATCCTGAAGTGCCAATCGACCAGTCTTCGGCAGCAAGTTTTGTAAGTTACAATTCAATGCCACAGGCCCGTACATACAGCCTTGGATTAAATATCAATTTTTAACTATGATTAAATATATTGCAATGAATACAATCAAAAAATATTTATTATTGATATTCATAACCATCTTAGGAATATCCTGCGACCAGGACGCTTTTTTTGAACTGGACAGACCCAATGAGTTCCCGTGGACAAACGTAAACGAACTTGAAATTGGAGTAAGAGAACCTTACTTTTTACTTAATCGCGAACCCTGGGATAATCCATTTGGGACTATTGCTCTAAAAAATTTTACAGAATCTGATATAGCTGTTTTTCTTCCTCAGTTTGTGGGAGCCAGCGCTTCAGCCGAGTATTACAACAGGGAATTCAGTAATGCAACACCTGCGTATGAAATGGAAGGGGCTTTTGTACGGTTATATCAAATGATAACTGCCTGTAATGGCCCGTTAAAAATGCTGGACGATGCGGAGGAAGCCGGTGAAGATCCTTTCCCAAGTATGACACAGGCCGACCGGGACAAGGTGAATCAGTTCAAAGGTGAACTTCTGTTTATGAGAGGACTTGCCTACTGGCATCTGGCCAGAATGTATGCTCCACCCTATAATCCAAACGGAAGTAACGAAGGCAGGTTTTTTACCTTAAGACGTGAGTACTCCACTTCCTCAGAAGAATTGAAAAATCCAACCCTGGGTAGTGTTGCCGAGGTTTACGCAGCCATTGAGGAAGACTGGACAAATGCCAAAGCTTTATTGTTTGAAGATCACTCAACCGTAGTTAATGAGCTGAATTTAAGGGCAAGAGCGAATAAAGTTGCCGCTTCTGCCATGCTAATGCGCCTCTATTTTATTAAGGGTGAGCATAGTAAAGCACAGGCTGAGTGTGACTACATTTTAGGCAGCTCTTTGTATGACCTGACAGAAGATCCCATTCAGGCATTCAATAAAAATGGCGCTGATGGCTGGGGTAGCGAGGTGATATGGCAAACCGCCTGCGACAATGTTTCAGGTGCATACGGACGTATGGAAACAATTTACGGTAGAAGTCATTTTTCGAGTAAAAATATGGCCGCCTGGGCAAGTCAGGCAATGTCGCACTGGGCTATGAAACAGGTGGGATGGATGGATTCCGATTTATCTGAAACAGATGAAGCCCGTAACGATAAACGGTATCAGCAAATATATTTCCGGTACGACGTCGATCCAAGATCAAATCTGGTACCGCCTTTGGTTTGGAATCATAAATGGTTCAGGGCGCCCGATCAGCGCAGGTCAAACAGACCGCTTATTCGTCTGGCCGAAGTTTATCTTACCCGTTCAATTATCCGTTTTAACAATAATGATAAAGATGGAGCAGCAGCAGACTTGAATGCAGTACGTAACAGAGCCGGCCTCGATAATATCGGAGCAAATGAACTGACTGCTGAAATGATTCATAATGAGCGTATCAAAGAAATGGCAACCGAAAACGGAGACAGAACTTACTACCTTATCGGTTTGCAGTTACCTATCGGAATTGGTGACAGAAATCCGGCAAATTTCTCTCCTGTTTTGCCACCTTATTCAGAATATTACTGGCAGGTTCCGGTGGTTGAACAAAACCAGAATCAGTCATATGGTGACGGAAATTAAGTTTCAATACAGGTCTTCAGTCGTTACAAACTGAGAACCTTTTTACAAGCCACTTTGGAAGTTTGATTTGCAGTAACTTTCAAAGTGGCTTTAAAATAGTATAAATCAGTACTGCAATGGTTCGTCACTTGTTCTGATTTAGTATTGGAATCATTTTTATGAATATTATTTAACTTTTCCAAAGACTGAACAAATGCGTGTAACATTATTCCTTTTAGCCGTTTTTTCAATTTTTTCATCCTTAACCGCACAAAACAATCAATTTCCGGTTTGGGGAAAAGGGAATCTGGATATTCATTTTATCAGCACCGGAAGGGGAAATTCAACTTTTATCGTGATGCCCGACGGAACAAGCCTTTTGGTGGATGCCGGAGATTTGAACAGCGATTCGGAAAGGCTGGCTCCTGCTGTCCCAAACCAGTCTAAAACGCCTGGCCAATGGATTGCAGACTACATCCATCAGTTTCATCCAAAAGGAAAAAAGGCCGAACTGGATTATGTGCTTATTACCCATTATCACAACGACCATATTGGCTCGTTTTCAGCCCAGTCGGAAACACATGCCGGGGGTGGCTACAAATTATCAGGAATTACAGAAGTAGGTTCGATAATTCCTGTTAAAAAACTTATTGACAGTGGAGAAGACTTTCGCCGGCCTGAAAAAGGCAGTGAAACAGGTCGCGTAAATCAACTCGAAGAATACCGGAAGTTTATCAGCTACCAGGAGAAGGAAAAAGGGTTTCAATACGAAAAGTTCAGGGTTGGTACTTATTCGCAGATAATAATGAAGAATAGCCCCGGGGAATTTCCCGGTTTCGTTGTGAAGAATCTATTTTCAAATGGTATAATTGCTGCAGTTTCTGACAGCACTGTTGCAATTCGGAAATTCAAAGAAGGTGATTTTCCACCTGAAAACGACTTATCGTCCGGTATTCGCATCAGCTACGGGCTTTTCGATTTTTATACCGGAGCCGACATTCCCGGCATCGGACACACCGGAACACCTGATACCGAGAGTATGGAATCGCTTACTGCTCCGGTTATTGGCAATGTTGATGTGGCAACGCTTAATCATCATGGTAACCGCAACTCGCAGAATGAGTTTTATGTCCGTACTTTACAGCCCAGGGTTTGGATTGGTCAAAGCTGGACGATCCGTCATCCCGGAGAGGAAGTATTAAGACGGATCATGAGCCAGTACGTTTATCCGGGCGAGCGCGATCTTTTTACCAACTTCCTTCATCCGGTTAACGAGAGTTACCTGGGCGAAAATATGGTCAATCATTATCAATCAAAAAACGGGCATATTGTTGTGCGCGTTTATCCAGACGGGAAAAACTACGATATTTTCATTCTAAACGACCAGACTGAAGACCGGTTTGTAGTTGCACAGTATTCATATAAATCAAAATAGATTGTTTGGATTGGATATCTCATTTATTTAAAATTATTTGATTATGTATATTAGATTATTGCTTTCAATACTTTTTTTTACTTTTTTTTCAGCAACGGCGCAAAACAATGAAAAGCCCCTGTTGAAATTCAATTCCCAGTCCAGGTTCAAAATTGTTCAGTTTACGGATATTCATATACAATACGACTCTTATCGTTCGGATAGTGCACTGGTCATGATGAAAACCGTAATTGAACGGGAAAAACCGGATTTGGTGGTGCTTACCGGCGATGTTGTCGGTTCAGATAACAGAAAAAAAGCCTGGTTGAAAGTTGCGCAGGTTATGATTGACGCAAAAACCCCATGGGCAGCCATGTTCGGAAATCATGATGCAGAGTATGAACTGACGAAGCAGCAAACCATGGATGCTATTGCTGGATTGCCCTATAACCTGACCGTGAGCGGCCCGCAGGAAGTAGCCGGAGCAGGAAATTACGTACTACCCATACAATCCTCAAATTCGAAGGAAACGGCAGCCTTGTGTTATGTTTTCGATGTTTCAGAGACAAATCGCCCGCCCGAAAATCATTCGGGCATATACGAGTGGATAGAGGACAGCCAGGTAGAATGGTATAAAAACCAAAGCTCCGCATTTACCAAACAAAACGGCGGAACACCACTTCCGGCGCTGGCATTCTTCCACATCCCTTTTCCAGAGTATAATGAAGTTGTTGGGAAAAGTACCACAGTTGGATTTCAATCTGAAGTTTACCATTCTTCACCCAATAATCGTTCAAACTTATTTGCAGCAATGCTGGATTGTAAAGATGTAATGGGCACGTTTGCCGGACACCAGCACAACAATAACTACATCGGTTGCTTAAACGACATTTGCCTGGCATTCGGACAGACGAGCGGACGCCAGGTTTATGGAGAACTTGGAGCCGGGGCACGGATTATAGAATTGTATGAGGGACAGCGCAAATTCGATTCGTGGATTTTAAAACTTTACGATAACAGTCGCGATTTGGATATTTGGACTCCTGCTCACAGCAAAGAACGGATGTTTTTTGTCTCCTATCCCAATTCGTTCGTGGAAAGAAGGGAGAGCCCCGGCAAGATCAATATGACTGCACAAACCGGTAGTTACGTCGCTTTTAGTTTATCCGGAAGTGGCAAAGCAACGGTAGATTGGGGCGATGGGTCGGAGAAAAAGGTCGTAACGCTGGACGAAGACGGTTGTGTAGAAGTTGAACATACCCACGCAGGTACATCAACCTGCACCATCGCTGTATATGGAGAAAACATAACGGCGCTGGACTGCAAGGGCAATAATCTGACCTATTTGGACGTAAGCAAAAATACAGAATTGACCTATCTGGATTGCAGCGATAATCAACTAAACTATCTGGATGTAAGCAAAAATGCTGCGCTTAAGGTGTTGTGGTGCAACGGAAATCAATTGACGGATTTGAACGTCGACAAAAATACCCTACTGACGAATTTGTATTGTTACCGTAATAACCTGACGAAATTAGATATCAGCAATAACACAAATCTGGCAAGGTTGAATTGTTCCCAAAACCAACTGACCAATTTGGATCTTCACCTGAATACGAAATTAAACCGGATGGATTGTTACGAAAACCGATTAACGACGTTGGACTTCAGCAAAAATACGGAACTAAACTATGCAGTTTGCTCCGACAATCGGTTTACAGTTGAGGGATTGAATGCGACATTTACTACTTTTTTCAGAGGTGCCGCAGGTACAATATTCATTGGGGGCAATCCCGGTGAAAGAGACTGTGATAGAAACATCGCAGAGAGCAGGGGTTGGAAGGTGAGACTTAGGTATTAAAGCTTATTGGATATGAAATTAAAAAAGCTTTCGTTTTTGACAGTTACGCTATGGGCTTGTTTTACCGTCGTAGCAAGTGCCCAGGGGAAAGCAGGCGATGTATATCCGGACTGGGCACCTGGTTATCTGGATATCCACCACATCAGTACCGGCAAGGGGGAATGTGTGTTTGCCATCCTACCCGATGGAACCACGATGATGATAGATGCCGGCGAAACGGGTACAGATAAACGCAATTTCAAACCTGACGGCAGCAGGAGTTCCGGGGAGTGGATATCCCGGTACATCCTTCGTATGATGCGGCCGCTGCCCGAAAAAAAACTGGATTATATTCTCCTGACACATTTTCACGACGACCACATGGGAAACGTGCGGCTAAGCAATAAAAAATCCGACAACGGAGACTACATCCTCACGGGTATTACCGAAGTAGGCGACCTTATACCATTTACGAAGATTATTGACCGCAACTGGCCCGACTACGATTATCCGTCTCCAATGACCAACCGCCCCAACGTACAAAACTACATCCGTTTTGTAAATTGGCATGTTGCCAACGGCGTAATCGCTGAGCAGTTCGAAGTGGGTTCCAGTCAGCAGTTTAAACTTCTGAGGCAACCGGATCAATACCCGGGGTTTGAAATCAGGAACATTGCCGCCAATGGAGAGGTGTGGACAGGTGTACACAACAATACCCGCAGTCATTTTCCCCCTTTAGATAAACTAACAAAAGAGGAGTATCCAGAAGAAAACGCACTCAGCACAGCCATCCGGATTTCTTACGGAAAGTTTGACTATTTCAATGGTGGAGATCTCGTTCATACCTATTCCCCCGGTACCTGGAAGGATATCGAAACGCCAGTGGGACTCGCTACCGGTGCCGTCGATGTATGCGAAGCAAACCATCACGCAAAAGACGCGATGGGGGAAGGGTTCATCCGGGCGGTGCGCCCGCGGGTTTTTGTGATACAGGGTTTTGCGCTCAGCCATCCTGATGTTCCGGCGCTCCGGAATATGGTGTCGCGTAAAATTTATGCCGCCGAAAGAGATATTTTTACATCCCATCTCTTCGACGTCAACAGAGAAGTTTTGGGCGAACAATTGGTTAGTCAACTAAAAAGTACGCAGGGACATACTGTCATCCGGGTAACACCCGGAGGGAACAGTTATAACGTTTATATCCTCGACGATTCAACAGAAAATTTTAAAATCAAGGATATTCACGGACCTTACACCAGCAATTAATTTTAAAATCCGGTATCAAATTTTCGTTGTAAATATTATCTAACGGTATCAAAAATTTCAGTTTTTGTAGATCTTTTTCATTTCCAAAATGATGACTGTATCTTCGGACGACGCCAGTTTTTTGTCCTGTTTTGTTATCACTCCCAGCGCTGTCGTTACGGGCAACCAACTTGATCCCGACAGCCATCGGGACTAACAGTTCGGGGTAGCTTGTCCCGAATTTAATCGGGATTTGACCCCGGTCGGGTAACCTTTTGACCCGTCCGGATAGGTTCTTCACCCTCCCGGATTGGGTTTCCACCCGGTCGGATAGGTAAATTTCCCTTCCCGGATAGGATTTCCACCCTCCCGGATAGGTTCCTGACCCTCCCCGATTACTGTTTTTTTGAAAACGGATAAGATCTTGACCCGTCCGGATTGAGTTTTGGGCCAGTCGGATTCATTTTCCCGGCTCCCGGATAGGGTTTCCACCCGTCCGGATTAGGAAACCATAAAAAATTTATCTATCTAAGCACCAACACCCAATCATTTTCTTCCTGCGGAACTCCGGGTGCGTTGAAACTAAAATATCCGGTACTTGTCTCAATTTTTCTAAGGAAAGGAACCATCTTTTCCGATTCAGAACCATCAGCCCACCACTTCCCGTTGCGGGGATTAAACCAATAAGCATTCATTTTTCCTAACAATTTGGAAAGATCAAGGTTGATATCTCTGCCGTTTGCCGTATATACCATTGCCCAACTTCCGTCGTCTGCACGCATGGCTGTAATCCGGTCGGAGGTACCATTTGTTTTTATATTTTGCTTACCCCCACCGTCGCCGTCATTGGTGGTAATACCGTCGCCAACCGTTCGTCCCCAATCTCCGGCAATCAAATTTTGATCGGGCATGCGCTGAAAAAACTGTTTATCTGTCCAGATTATCCTCACAACCTGATATAGATATTTCATTTGCTTAGCTCCCGGCAATTCGACTAATTTACGCCAACCGGCCGGAAACCTCCACATTTCTTCTGCTCCGTAGGTGTGGCCAAAGGCCCCCGAAAACGCGATTTGATAGGCCTGATATCTGACCCCCCAGGCTGTGATAGCCTTTTCGTAACGGCCTTCGTAAAGCCAAGTAGGTTTGACAGGTTGAAGGTTGTAGTCGTGGGGAACCGAAACAAACTGGTCATACGGCGTATCCTGAATGGAATTGAATGTTAACCAGGGTTCGTTATGAAACCACTCCGACGAATTTGGGGCCCATTTCCGGGGATGATATGAAATGAGCATGTTGCTGTAATCTGCCTGTCCGTCAAATGTTGCGGTCATTCCGTTCGTTCCGTCGGCCAGTCCTTCAGCCATTGGCGGATAAAGAGGCCGGTAATCATAAACCTGACTTCTTTCCCCGCGTGTCTTCGAATCATAAACCGCCGAACGGTCGCCACCAAGCATCCAGATGATGTGTTGTTTTTCTTTATACCGGTTTCCCAGCAAAAGACCGTATTGATAAGCATTTTCTGCGTTGAAGATGGTCATCGAACCGGGCTCGCCGCTGTATTTTCCCGAAAACCAGTCTCCCCACGCGGGGTGCAAGCTAATGTACATGCCCATCTCTTCAGCCGTTTCAACCACAAAATCCAGGTGGTCCCAAAAGTCATACTCTTCTGCTACGGCAGGGTCGTTGCCTTCTGTAACAATGGGTCTTTGCGGATCCGGGCGACCTTTTTCATCCAAACTAAAAGCCATATCTCCATAAAAATTTCTTCCGGGACTGGCCAAATCAATATCCAGGATCATCAGCGACAGAACATTGTACTTGTTTTCTTTCAAAATGCCGATAAATTCCCGGATCTCTTCCCTTGAGCCATTCCGCAGCAACTGCCAAACCGTAAAGTTATTTAGAAAGACGGGCTCGCCACTCTTTGTCTCCAGAAGGTGCGGATTCTGTTTGCTTACTACCAGTTTCTCAGGAGACCCCGGTTTTCGTTCGGCATCAACAGAAACCCGACCGAAACCCAAAAAAAACACCGGTAAAATCAGAACGAGCAAGATTTCTACCCTACAGCCAAAACGATATAATTTCATAAGTATTTTTTTTGAAAATTGACAATAAATACGCTAATCCCCGGTTATTTTGCTTCCCCACCAGTTGTTCCCGGGGTCAAAGTCTTCTGAAAGAACTTTCATCCGCTGTTTTTCCAAATTCTGAAGCTGAACTTGTTCAACATTTTTAAGATGTTTTTTTTCCAGTTCCTGGTTGTACTCCGGGTCTTTTTCAGGATAACGAGCCCCGGTTTCACGGAGGTAATCAAACAATTTTGTATGCAACTCGTTTACTTTTCCCGGATAATTTTGCGCGAAATCAGTCGTTTCCTGAAGATCGGTATTCAGGTTGTACAATTCTTCCCGACCATCCTCATAATAGTAAATCAATTTCCAGTCGCCTTCGCGGACAACCGATGAAGGTTCGCCGCCCTGGTTTCCGTAGTGCGGATAATGCCAGAACAATGGTCTTTCAGCAATACGTTCCCCCTTCAACAAAGGGAGTAGGCTCACACCGTCAGCGTGCTCCTGCTGGCGAAGTGTTTGTCCGGTCAAATCAAGGATAGTCGGATAAAAATCGACTCCGGAAACCGGGACATCGCAAACTCCGCCGCCTTTTGTCAAACCGGGAACTTTGATAAAATAAGGTTCGCGGATGCCTCCCTCGAACTGGTAGCCTTTTCCTGCTCGGAGAGGTTTGTTCGAGGTTGAAAAAGAATCGCCCGCAGCAACGCCTCCGTTATCCGAAGTAAAAATAACGATGGTATTTTCTGCCAGACCCAGTTCATCCAGTGCTTTTAAAACCAATCCAACCGCATCGTCCATAGTTTCGACCAAACCCGCATAAACAGGATTATCCTGCACCTGGCGGATGGGAAGGAAACGCCCCATTTTATACCCGTTTTGGGCAATCCCCATTTTTTCTGCCTTGTCGCGGTATTCTTTCCATTTTTCTTCGGAAGTTTCAATGGGACCGTGAACAGCATAAAATGAAAGAAATGCAAACACAGGCTGGCCGGTTTCATTCGGATTGTAATCGTGTAAAAACCGAATAGTCTCTTTGGCCAGCCGCATCGACAAATTTTCGCCGTCCTCACGGTTTTCCAGGTTCGGGTTTTCCCAGGGAGAAAAATAGCCGCCAATCGGGCTGCCTTTGTCCCAGCCTCCCCGGTTGATATCGAACCCATGATCTTCTGGCCATGACCCCTTGTCGCCGAGGTGCCATTTCCCTGCGAAAAAGGTTTTATAGCCTGCCTCCTTCATCGCTTCGGGCAAGGTGATGTATTCCCAAGGCAACTCGTGCACATATTCCGGCGGCAACAGTTGGTTGTGCCGGTTTTGCTTTCTCCAGTCCGCACCGGCAGGCGCTCCAATCCAGTCTGTTATGCCATGCCGGGCAGGCGTTTTTCCCGACATGATACTCGCCCGCGAAGGACTGCAAACCTGACAGGCGGCATATCCGTTGGTAAAAACCATTCCTCCGCTGGCAATACGATCAATGTTTGGCGTCTCGTAATACCTGCTTCCGGTGTAACTCAGATCATGTTTCCCCAAATCGTCGGCCAAAATAAACAACACATTCATGCGGTCATTTACCTGATCAGGCTCTCTGTGCGAACTTTTATCTGAAGAACAACTCAGGAAACCTGATAATGTCAAAGCAGTGAGAAAAAAAGCTGAATACTTCATTTTTTTTTACGTTCACATGAATTTATTCTCTTTAAAAACAGATTGTTTTATTTCTTTTAGAATATCCTGCTGAAACTGTTATTCTTTTTTGATTTTATCTTCAGAAATTTTCGATTTGTTGAGATAAATATTGAAAACGGATTCATTCTTCACATCAACCAAAACCATTTGCACAGGTGCCGATGTCCTCTTGCACGGCTTTGGTTTCGATGTTCACTCCGTCGGCTTTGGCACCAAACTCCAAAACGCTGTATGATTTGGCGGACAAGTTCAATACTTCCGTGAGTAAGACAAGAATCCCAATCAGGCAGAGTACGGGTGTGTTTCCCGAAATAAACTTTTTAACGGTCATCGATATAATTTTTTAATTCTGTTGATAACTTATTTTCAAATTAAAACCTTTTCCAACACTACGTCATTGGGTTTGAATTAAAAACTTAATCGAAAAGCCTATTCAAGAATGTTGTTCTTCATTCGAACTTCATTTTCTAACTTTTCATCTGTCAAAACAAATACTTTTCCGATCCGGTGAAAATCATTGTTCATAATGGTGATGTCGCTGACCTTTCCTTCCAGCGAAAGGAACGGCGCCGATACCGCCTGTGGTTTGTTACTGTGAATAAACAGGTCGGTTACATCTTTGCAGCGGAAAAAAGCTTTCGCTTCATTGTCGATTTTTGCATTGACGTGGTTCAGCACTATACCTTCAGCATCTTCAAAAAAAATGGCCGGTCTTTTCTCTTCTTTGATGTAGTCGAAGCGGACATTGTTGAACTGAACGTCTTTGACGTGTCTGCAATTAAAAGCGTAAGCCGGCGTAATGCCCCAGTTTTTGTACTCGGGATAGGTGTGGGGCAAATCTTCCATCACAATTTCGGCGTGTTCTTTTGTGCCGCCACCTGCAAACTGCATGTAAATGTTGTTGAGTTGCACATTTTCGATCCGGTAGCCGGGCTGCCCTGCGAGGCCAACTCCAATTCTCGAATCAAATGCCTCCTTCCAATAGGCCAGGGTGGTATCGGGTTGCCAGCAGCCAACACCGTCAGCAATTACATTGGAGATGATAATATTCCGGATGATACCGGGGTGGGTAGTATATTCGGGTTTGGCGCCCAGCTTTAGAAAAATACCGCCATTCACATTATGCATGGTGATGTTGCTAAAATTTATCCGCTCGATCCGGGCACCATCCACGCTAAAAATCGCGATTCCCGAAAAGCGGGAGTCATAAACCGTACAGTTGGTAACCGTGATGTCTTCGAAACTGCCGACACTGACAGCTCCCAGCTTTAAACCGTTGGCCATACTTTTGATCACACAATTGGTGATGGTGATGTTTTTCACACCGCGGTCAGAATAACTTTTGGTACAAATTCCGTCGTCGCCCACATCGATAAAACAGTTGGCCACCCGCACGCCGTGGCAGTCGTCGAACTCGAATGCGCTGTTGTTGGCCACCGTCTTGCTGATAACCGTCACCCCGTCGGCCAGCACGTTGGTACAATCGTCCAGTTTAGTACACCACCGCGCGCCGTTTCGCAAAGTATAATCCTTTAGTTTGATGTTAGTACATTGGGCAAAAAAAATGGTATTCGGCCGGTCTTTCAAACCATTAAAAAGATCATCACTTTGAAAAACTGCGTGCTCGCCATGACCGTGAATTGTTCCCTTGCCCAGGATGGCAATATTCTCCTGCCCTTCGGAATAAATAAAAGCATAGTTGTTCCTGTACACCTGCTGATATGCCTTCATATCAGCAACACCCTTTAAAACTGCGCCGTCATTCAGATACAGACTTACATTACTTTTTATAAAAATAGTTGCCGACATAAAGGTGCCGTTCGGGAAGAACACGGTTCCCCCGCCCTCTTTGTTACATTGATCGATCGCCTTTTGAATGCTTTGTGTGTTGACGGTTTTACCATCGCCCTTCGCCCCAAAATCGACTACATTGTATGTTTTCTGGGAAAATACAAACACACCCAGAGATACAAAAACAAAAGTTAAAAGAGTTGTTTTCATAAGCATTGATTTCTATTTTAGACGTTGTGTTAATTGCGCTTCAAACAAGCTTCCAGGCAAACTTCCCTTCGTCGCTATATCGAGCGCTCCCGGATAATCCCCGTGTGCAAAATGGTTGCTTCTGAAGTCACCCAGACATTCGATTTCATAGTTCATTCCAGTGGGAGGTTTGGCAATAATGGCGTAACCCGGCGCTACCACCGTACATTTGTAAGCAACCGTTGTGCACGAAGCCCATCCATGCCCGTTGGAATTGTTCCCGTGATTTCCCAGCCAAAACATTTTAGGGTCAAATTCATTGCCATCTTCAGGCAGGCCAGTTTGCCTGAAGGTACAATTATCAAAAAGCGTCCCGTTCACCCAGCGCTGGTGTCCATCCTCGGTTGCAGCGTAGTTATTTTCCGCAGTACAGTTCAAAAAAACGTTGCCGGAATCCATCCCGTGGCCCGCGCCAACGTAACTGTGGCGCCCCCTCGATGCAAAACAGTTTTTGAACAAAACCAATTGGCTCCCTCGTGTTTGAAAATTGTACCTGCGCGATGATGTGATAATGGAATGCGGATCGATCGCTTCGCAATCGGTTACGGTGATCCGGCTGCTTTCGATGAACGTGAAACCGCAGCCTTTGAAATTCTGAGTACGAATATTCCGGAACCAGCAGTTTTCAACACGATGCGTCCGAATACAGGAGTTCGCATGATTTTCACTAAATATATCAGGAGATAAATCCGCATCAATTGTCATCTTTTCAATTCCAACCAACTTTCTTGGCGTCACTGTATATTTAAAGACTTTGCAGGGCGCCAGTTCCTTCACCAGCGAATACATCGCGGGCGCATCAATGGTAATTTTATTCTCTTCAATCCCGGTCACATACCGGTAGTACCGGATAGGAACCGAACCCACCGGCCATTGTTTCGGTTCGGGCGCTCCGCCACCAATGGCAGCCAGCCATTGGGTAGTGCAGGGATGTTCAATGATGATTCGGTCGCCGGCTTTCAAGGTATGTCCGGGTGAAACATCAAAGCTCCGGTCTCCCACATTTACCACTTCTGTGGTGATATTCCAGTTTGGGCCGTCATTCCCGTCATCCCAAGTTTCAGTCGGAAAAGAAGACGGAATGTCGGGACCCACTCGAATCACATACAAAATGGGGGTTTTAGTCGTACTTTGCAAAATAGTTGAGTTCATTCCGCTACCGGTCAATACTACACCGTCGGTATCAATAAGCAATCCGCTAATCTCCCAGGTACCTGGACCAAGCTCTATCGCTCCACGATAGCCGTGTCTGTTTGGCTTTAATACAGAAACTTCGTGAATGGCATCCTGAATGCGTTTTGTTTCATCGCCTGAAGGATTTATTAGATTAACGATCGTTTGATAATGTTTCCCTGAAACCGGCAAAGGACTATTGCTTGTCATATATCCGGCAAAAGAAAAATCGGGGATCCGATACCCTTCATTGTCGGCAGGAAACAGAAAAATACCATTCTTTTCCAGAAGGTAAGCATGTTTGCCGTCCGATTTTTTTTGGAGTATCCCATTCGTAAGCTCATTGTTTTCATCTGAAACACAGAATCCTGACAATGTAAAACACGCAGCCAGGGTTATGATACGAAAGGCCGATTTATTCATTTTCAATTGAATCCTCCTCAACATATATTACTTATCCATTCTAAAACAGTGAATTATCAATTTTGAGTACTGCGCCGCTCGAAGTGTGATATTTCCCGCCTGCAAGGGCCAAAAACAAATGAGTTGCCTTTCCGCCCTTCATCAGAATTTGGGGGCGTTCAAACCGGCTTAACGGTTCATCCGGAAAATAGTGAGTACTTTCTTTGTACGCAAGGAAGGGCTCAGACCAATTCAGTCCGTCATCCGAATACAGGTACAACCCGGCCCTTTCGTTAAAAACACCCATGTCACGCATAATGATATGAAACTTTCCGTTCTGAAACCACACATATGCGTCTTCTACCTGGGCTTTCATTGGAGAAAAAGAAATGACAGGGTTTTTGTCATACTTTTGGTACGGCCCTTCCGGAAAATCTGCAAAGGCAACCCCCATTTTACGCAGGTTATCGTTGTTGGCATCCCATGCCTTGTAATAAAGCCAAAGTTTTCCGCTTGGATGGTGCAGCAACGCTGGGTTGGTGGTTAAAAAACTATCCCAGTCATTTTTATTTTTACTGGTATCCAAAATCATCCCATCACTGCCAACCCTTTTCCAGGGCCCGTTCAGGGAATCTGATACCGCCAGGCCGATCCGTTGTGTGCTGGCATGATGAGCATGGTTTTTATCTGCCACCTTCAGGTTGTTGCCAATATAATACAAAAGATATTGGTCGCCCACTCTGTGAATGGTAGGGTTGTGAATCGTATCGGCGTCCCAATGTGCTGATCCCCGACCTTCCAGCACTGTTCCGAGGACATGATACGGTCCTTCCGGCTTTTCAGCTATCGCGTGTGCGATTTCACTTTTTTTCAACCAGTTATCGTGGCTTCCTTTCCATCTTGAAAAAAAAACGTGAACCAAGCCATCGTCATCCCAGATAGGAGAGCATCCCCAAACGTTCCAGTCCTCCAGTTCAAGAATCCGATTTCCTTTCCCTGTCAACGACCTTGAAAACTGAGATTCCCTGACGTCTGCTTGGTGTGAAAATAAATTCAACGGAAGAACACCCGCGAGGGAAATACCTATCGAATTTTTTATAAAATTTCTTCTCTTCATATTATTTTTCTAACCTGAAGCAATGACAGTAACTATCTGCGTCATTGCTAAATTCTCTGTAAAGCAACGAAGTTGTAGATGCAGAAATTAAATCAATCCGTTACCGGATTGTCCGTTGCCGACTAACGAACAAACATTCCCTGTGCTTTGAAACGGTTGCCGCAGTCAGGCTATCCGGATTAGTTTCTGCCGCAAAATTTCCATTTTTGATTTCTCGTATAAGTTCGGACTCGAATCTGAAATAGTCCGGAATACCTATCTATTCGTTAAATATTGTCTGCTTCCGGTGAACCTGGCCAACCCGGATTTTGAACCAGGTTCGGATTTTTCTGAATTTCCGGCTGAGGTATCGGCAAAATATACCAGGAGCTTTCGAATGCGCGAGGCTGTTCGATTAGCTGATATTTTAGCTTTGTTGCACCACCGGGGTCATCCCGGTATAGAATGGGTTGCAGAATGTATGCAGTTCGTTGCGACTCTACTGAGAATTTCCAACGCCGTATATCGTAGAAAGTAGCATCCTCAAAATTCATTTCAACGATCCGTTCCTGGCGAACTTCTTTTCTAAATTCATCTTTGGAAAGCCCTGTTTCCATCGCAGGCATGTTGTAGGTGTATCCTTTAAATTCAGGATAAGGCATACTCTTTGTCCGGGCACGGATCATGTTTACCGCCTGCGTGGCTGTTAAACCAACACCCAACGGATCCACGTCAGCGCCAAAAGCCTCGTTCATTGCTTCGGCATACATCAGCAACACGTCGGCATACCGCAGGAATGGGAAGTTGTGGTGAGCCAGACCTCCTGCAGCACTTCTCAACGGATCAATATCCAGGTCGCACATCTTGATGTTGTACAAGTAGGTATTGGCTTGTCCGAGGTTTGCCGCTTTGTCAGCATTGGATGTATTTTCACCCAACTCCCACACTTTCACAACCCTGTTGCGCCGAAGGTCAGCGCCATTATAAGCCACATCCCGGTAAAACCGCGGATCGAGGTTTACAAAGGGATCCTGCAAATCGAAACCTCCTTCAGGGTCATTCTGATCATACGCTTTCCCATCCTTCACGATTTTATAGTACTGCATCATATTATAGGTCAATTGGTTTCTGCCCGCATTGGTAGCTTTCCATCCGATATAACTTGGCAAGGTTGATCTTTCCCAGTGATAGCCGGGATCGGTGATACGGGCAAAAATGATCTCTTCATTGGTGAAGGTTGTAAACAGTTTGGTTATGTCGCTCACCAAATGGTACTGATTCAGCTTAATAACGTCGGCTGCAGCTTGTGCTGCCAGCTTCCATTTGTCGGGATCATACTGCCCGCGGAACGGAGAAGCGTCCGGTTTGTTCGGATCATTGAACAGCGGACTTGCAGCAAAAAGCAGGGCTTGTGCTTTTAATGCCATTGCGGCTCCTTTTGTTGCCCTTCCCATCTGACCCGACGGCCAGCTAAGCGGCAGGCCGGACGCAGCTTCGGCGCATAACTTTACAATATGTTGAACACATTCGTCATATGTATTACGTTCAGCCTTCAGTTCGGGGTCGGTAGTTCCCAAAACACGATCCACAATCTTCAGCCCGCCATAATTTTTCAAAAGATCCATGTAAAAAAAAGCTATCAAAAATTTGACTTCGTTTATTTTGGTATTTTTTTCTTCCGGGCCATAGCCATACTCATTGTCATAAGGAACTTTATCTATATTCTCCAGGAACAACAGACCTGCACGTATTGCGGCATAATCGAACCTGTAAAAATCGCCAAAATCACTTGCTCTTGTTGCATTGGTAGAATAATAGTGTGACGATGGAGAAAAATCTCCCCGATGAAACCAAAAAGCATGTGCAAAAGCCAGAGTTGTTGAACCATATACACTGTAGGCCTCTGCCATACAACTTTGAGCCATTTTCCCGCTGTTGTTTTGATTGTTTAAAAGATAGTCGGGAAGCCGGACGTACATATCCGTTAACATTTGTTCTGCATTCCGTATATCCGAAAAAACATCTTCAACATCCAAATCACCGGTGTCTTCTTTTTCAAGCAAATCGCTGAAATCCTGGCACGATACCATTGTCAATCCAATAATCACCGGGATTCCTATTATTTTGTTTATCCATTTCATATTTATACGTTTTAATCGTTGTTTCAAATTCTTTTTCAGCTATGATTTACAAACTAATTTTAATTCCGGCGCCATAAAAACGCGTTTGCGGATAACTGGAGGGCTGGCTGGGATTCTCCGGATCAAGCAATTTTACTTTACTAAAAGTGAGTACGTTGCTGACCGTTACAAATAGCGACACATCTTTGATTTTCAAAGGATCAATCACCAAACGGGGTAAATCGAACGTCAGTTCCAGATTTTTCAGCCTCAGGTAATCGCCTTTCAGCAAAGTGAATGTTGATGCCTGGGCCAATTCAGGGCTTCCGCCAATGATTAGCCTCGGATAAGTTGCTGTTGCACGGGTATCAATCAATTCGCCTGTAAATGGGTCTTCATAAAAAGCCCATCGGCCAAGGTGCATCTCGTGTACTTTCGAATTGTTCAGAAACTCCTGGATGTATTGGCCATAAAGCCTTAAATTAAAACCGCCTGCTCCTTGCCAGAACATATTTAAACCGATACCCTTGTATTTAAATGAACAATTCAGCCCATATACGAAATTGGGCAGCGACGTTTTTCCGATAGTCCCAATGTCGTAGTCATCGATCGACCCGTCGTTATTGCGGTCAACGAATTTCAGGTCACCGGGGTCGCTTCCGGCAGTGAATACCGGCACCAACGGAGTTGCGCCTTCCGGCAGTACGTATTGGTTGGCCCCCTCAACCGTTTCATCCCAAACATAACCCAGTTCTTCATAGGAATAAAATTCTCCGCTCCAGGTGTAGCCAAAATACTGCCCGATCGATTTTCCAGTCTGATTTTTATAATCCAGGTCATATTTCACTTCATCAATATCGACTATCTTATTTTTAGCTCTTGAAAAAGTCCCGTTCAGGTTAATGGAAAAATCACCGAGCTTTTTATAGAACTTTGTTTCAATCTCAAACCCCTTGTTTTTTACTTTTCCGAAATTCTCTGCAGGCAGTTGATCTTCCAGCAAACCAAATACTTGTGTAATAGTATGGCGTTTTGCCAGGATATTGGAGCGATTTTCAATGAAGTAGTCAAATCCCAGTCCAAACGTTCCATCTTTAATTTCCATATCAAATCCGTAGTTCTGTTTCCTGGCAATTTCCCAACTCACATTTTCGTTGGCTAACGAAGCCTCCCGGATTGCACTGTATTTCTGATAGGACTCACCAAACAAGTAATAGTCGGCACCTTTTACCCCTTCAAACAGGGCCAGGTAAAGAAAGTCGTAATCACCGATTTTGTCATTGCCAACCGTACCGTACGAACCTCTCAGCTTCAAAAACGTAATTGAAGGGAAAAAGCTTTTGAAGAAATTTTCTTCGGAAACGACCCATCCTGCAGAATAGGCAGGCAGCAGAGTGTAACGCTGTTGTGTTTCAAACTGTGTGGAACCGTTGTATCCAAGATTTACTTCGCCAAGATATTTCCCCATAAAAGCGTAAGTTAACCTGCCGGCAAACCCGCGATGGGCAGTCCATGGATTCGAATTAGCAGATATTTTGTCCTGGTTGTACAGCGCCAAGGCAGTAATAGCATGTTCTCCAAAGGTACGGTCATACGATAAGGCCGATTCAATATAGGTGTTGTTGTACGTCCGTTTTTCGCTAATGGCATAGGTCGGCAGTTGCCGTTGCGATGCCACAGTGTAGGAATCATCCACAGGATTGTAGATATAAGTTGCTTCGTGTTTATCAAGGTTAGACTGATAGCTAAAGCTAACATTGGACCCGCCCATAAACCGGAACGACAGCCCTTTGGTAATAAAATCGAGCTTTTGGTCGAGCCTGATGGAAGCTTTCAGGTCATTATCTTTGTTCCTTTCATATCCGCCCGTTCGAAGCAACGCGTATTCCAGGTTATACGTATTGCCCGATGCAGCAATTGAACCGTCGGGATTCAGCAGTGGAGTTTCCACCGGTGATGTCCACGCGATGTCGTCCCACAAACCTTTGGTTGATGAGGCGGTCCGGTTTCCGGAAGTGTTGTTTCTCGTATCCTGAATCCGCCCGTTCAGGCTCAGGTTTAAATTGGTTGTTTGTGTTACAGCAAAGTCGAAATTCATCCGAAGGTTGAACCGCTTGTAACCTGCGTTGGTACTGTTATTCATTCCTTTAAACTGGCGGTATGCTCCTTCCTGGGAAACAAATTCACCCGAAACAAAATATTTCACTTTCTCGGTACCTCCGCGCAGACTGGCATCGTACCGTTGTTCGGGAAACAAGGGGTCAACCATAGCATCGAACCAATCGACATCGGGGTGCGTGTAGGGAGAATCCCCGGTTCTGAAATGCTCAAGATCTTCTGCATTAAAACGCAGAGGACTACCGCCATTGATCAGCGCCTCGTTGTACAACCGGGCATAGTCGTAGGCCCGCAAATAATCGGGGTAGTTGACAATGCTATGCATCCGGTACTGGCCGTTGATCGAGATCTCCGGCTTGCCCACAAGACCTCTTTTCGTAGTAATCAATATTACGCCGTTTGCTCCCCGTACTCCGTAAACAGCCGTGGCCGAAGCGTCTTTCAAAACAGAGAAAGACTCGATGTCTTCGGGGTTGATCCGGGCCATATCTCCTTCCATTCCGTCAATCAAAACAAGCGGCGAAGAATTGTTCAAGGTTCCGATGCCGCGGATGTTAATACTCGGGCTATCGGCTCCGGGGCGGCCTTCACCAAGTTTTACAATCATGCCCGATACCCTGCCGGCTATTGAATTGGAAAGATTTGATGTTGCAGAAGTAGCCAGTTCTTCGGAACTGATATTCGATATTGCACCAACAACGCTTACTTTCTTTTGGGCGCCGAAACCTACAACCACCACTTCATCCAGGTCAGTGCTCGAAACTTCAAGATTTATATTAAAAATGGTTTGGTTTTCTATTTCAATCCGTCGAGTTTTATAACCGATAAAAGAAACCAAAAGGGCTTTTGCCGACTGATCGGTCTCCAGGCTAAAATTCCCGTCTATATCCGTAATGGTCCCGTTTGTTGTGCCTTCCACAACAATATTGGCACCCGGGACGCCTGTTCCTGTCTCGTCCTTTACTACGCCCGATAAATTCGTTTTTTGTGCAACGGCCTGAAAAAAAGCAAGACAAGCTAATATCAATAAGAAAATTATTTTTTTCATCATCCTATGCTTAATAATTTATGATTCTGATTTATTATGTCGTATATCTTGTATCCCATTACCATCCCGTGTTTTGAGTCAAACTATTGTTTCGGTTGATCTCGGTCCGGGGAATTGGATACAAATACATTTCAGGCCTGAAGACCCGTGTTTGAGCGACTTTCTGCTCGTACGAATAACTACCATTTTCCAGAGTGATTGTCAACCCGCGAACAGGTTTGTTCAGGACATCTTCGGCAATTTTCCAGCGGCGCAGGTCCAGGTGGCGATGCTCTTCAAATGCCAGTTCAATTTTTCGTTCATGGCGAATCAGTTCACGCAACGCTTCCCTGGAAACACTTACATCAATTCCCGGAAGCCCCGCCCGGGCGCGAACCTGGTTGACCGCAGTCACCGCATTCATGGAAAATAACGCCAAATCAGAAGGGCCATAGGCTTCATTCATAGCCTCTGCATAGTTCAGAAGCACTTCTGCATATCTGAAAAGCGGGAAACAGTGATATGTGTTGCCGGTGTTGCCGCCAAACCAACGGGCGCTTTCCGACATAAATTTTTTCAGGTAGAAGCCGGTTTTGGTTGAATTGGAACTTCCCAAGTCATTTCCCCCCTCGTAAGTATCAACGGCGTCGCCCATCCAGGACGCGCCATTATACAAGACTGTGGCATAGAAGCGCGGCTCCCGGTTGGCAAAAGGATCAGCGGCATGGTCTGGATTGCTCCAGTCGAATGACGAACCGTCGGCCATTTGAAACGACTCCACCAGGTCGAGCGTCGGGCATGATCCGCCACCGCCGCCAGTATAACCGCTTGGGCCGTTCAGCTTTTCAACCTCGTTGTTTTGAGGAGCCATATGAAGGAAAATGATTTCCTTGTTGTTGTTCAGTGTGGTGAAAAAGTTTTGATAGTTTGCATAAAGGTTGTAATAATTTAATGCAATAACATCGTTGGCAGCCAGTGCGGCGGTTTGCCATTTTGCAGCACTGTAAGTGCCATTCTCCGGTGAATTCTCAGCATTGGAGGGATCGTTAAAAAGAGGGCTTGCAGCGTAAAGCAGTGCACGGGCTTTCAGCGCCAGTGCAGCGCCTTTGGTAGCTCTTCCGAAATTGACTGTCGCCGCCGGCCATTCAACAGGCAGTAGAGCGGCAGCCTCATCACACTGAGAAACTATAAAATCAATACAATCATCGTAATTGTCACGGGGTATATTGATACCATCTCCAGCTTTCAATACTTCAGTAACAACTGGAACTCCGCCATACCTTTTCACCAACTCAAAGTGAAACAAGGCGCGAAAAAAGAATGCCTGTCCGCGAAGTAGCTGAATCGTACTTTCATTTTTAAACAACCCTACAGGTAGGGCAGGCTCAATTTCTTTGAAAAAAACGTTGGTTTTACGGATACCTTTGTACATGGCATCCCACATACCATCGTGCGTGTTGGCAGGCGACCAGATTCCGACTGCCATTTGTTCCGCTTCTGTATTTATCCCACATTCGACTGCCTCGTCAGTGGATGAAGCAATCATTGAATTTCCTTCCAACCGGTTGTATCCGTCAGAAACTGAAGCGTACATATCATCAACAAAACCAATAACATAGGCTGTATCCGTCAATAAGTCAGTCACATTGAGGTAGTCCTGAGGTAAGTCGTCGATGCTGTTTTCACACGCTGACCAGAGCAAACTGGCTGCAGCAAAAAGCAAAATATATTTTATCCTTTTCATCTTATTTTAGTTTAGCTATTTCTAAAAAGTAAGGTTTAGTCCACCGGAAAACATCCTGACTATCGGGTAATTGGTCCCGTTTCCATTGCCAGCCGGGTCAATCCATTTCACATTTGACCAGGTTACCAGGTTGTTGCCGGAGATAAAAAGCCGTAATTTTTCCAACCCGATTTTTCTGGTAAGGAATTCGGGAAGCGTGAATCCCAATTCAGCCGACTGCAGGCGAAGAAAAGCCGCATCCTGCATCCAGAATGAGCTGGGCGCCTTGTTATTCTGAAACTTAGACAGGGAAACACTCGGATATCCAGCATTTTGCCCGTCGCCAGGCTGCCATCTTTCCAAGTGCCATTCATTGGCCGAGCCGGTGCCGTTGTTAAAGGCATATGCGAGGTCACCGGTGTATTGAATCATCCGGTTTGCAACACCTGAAAACTGAACATTGAAGTCAAAACCTCCCCACACCATTCCGCCGGCGAATCCGTACCATACTTCAGGGAATGAGCCATTTCCAAGATAAGTTTCATCCCGCTCATCGATCATGTCGTCTCCGTTTAAGTCCTTGTAACGCAACGAACCGGGGATGACGTCACCAATTGATGACTGATCCGGATAATCCTCAATGTTGTCATTCTCGGTAAAAAACCCATCAAACTGGTAGCCAAAAACAGCCCCGATTTCGTGGCCGGTACGGTACTGCCATTCATATTCACGCGCTTCTTCATTTTGCTGAATAATCTTATTTTTTGTGTAAGTTGCGTTCGCTGAGAGAAAATATTCGAATTTGTCACCTATACTCTGCTTCCAGGAGAGCACTCCTTCAACCCCTTTATTTTCAACAACACCTCGCGGATAAAAATATCCGATACCAATAACTCCAGGAGTTCCGCCAACCAACAGATCTTCGGTCCTTTCCGCAAAATAATCGGCCGTCAGCGATAATTTATTTCCAGCCAGAGCCACATCAAAACCGACATTTAATTTTTTGGATTTTGCCCAGGTCATCAAATCATTGGCATCGGCCAATTCGCTAAACAGTGGAGCCTGATTCCCAAGTGACGTTCCGAGAGGGTAATTGTCTCCCTGTGCAAAATGATCAATGTAAGCAAAATAGGCATCGCTGTAGAACGAATCGAAATCCATTCCGGTGATTCCAGCCGATCCGCGCAGTTTTAAATAGTTAATGAAACCGGCATCGTTTAAAAAGCTTTCGTTGGAAAGAACCCATCCCAACGCAACAGCCGGGAAAAACCCATAGCGGCCCTCTTGGGGAAATTGCTCCGACCCCTGATAAGCAAATGCAAACGAAGCCAGGTATTTTGAAGCCAGGTTATAATCCACGCTTCCTTTCAATCCGCGTTTCCATTGCGGAATCCGGGTGAGGTCACGGTCTGTCATCCGGTTCTCAGCCAGGATTCTGGCGCCGAGGGAAGAGTTTCTGAACGCCCGGTCGAAACTAAAACCCAGTTCGGAATAAAAGAAACGGATCATATTTGATTTTGTACTTTGATTTTTCATCGTAGTATCGTCGCCAATTTTGTTCACCACGGTACTTCCATCTCCGGCGGCCTGTTTTTCATACACAGCAAATGTTTTGGAGCGGTTGATGATATGATTTCCAAAATCGTTGTAACCTGCCGACCCCGTTAAAGCGAGGCCTTTTATAAAACCTAGTTCATAGTTGAAATCAACGTTACCTGACAAATAATATCTTTCCCAAAAGGAATAACCAGAGCGGTTTAACTGACCATACAGGTTATCGCGGTAGTCGGAAGCACCCCCCAGCGAATCGGATGAAAGGAAAACCGGATATGCATTGGCCGGCGTTTCAAGGATGTTTTCAATGATCCCTGGAATACCATCGTTGTCCCAGGCACCCGGCAACGTCCGCTTTTCTTTTTTTGCCTTGATGTCAGCGAACACAGTAAGTTTTTCATTTACCTTGATATCGACATTGGCGTGAATGTTGAACGTTTCGTAGGTGGTGTTGGTATTGTATTTGTTTTCACTGTCAACTGTTTTCAGCAAACCGCTGTTTGAAGTATGCCCCAGCGAAACATGATACATCGCAAAATCGTCGCCTCCGGATAAACTCAGGTTGTTTCTGGTCTGTACGGAAGATTTTGAAAAATAGTCGTTAAAGTAGTCATTGTCAGGATGCCCTACCGGATCAGACCCGTTACGATAGGCTTCAATATCCGAACCTGAATAGACCGGGCTGAGGCCTTCGTTCGTTACAGCTTCATTGTACAGTTCAGCGAAGTTTGCGGCATTCAGCATTCCGGGAAACTTAACCTGGCCCGAAACAGCAGTTTGGCTGTTGAGTGAAACTTTTATTTTTCCTTTTTCCCCTCTTTTTGTGTTGACCAGGATAATTCCGTTGGCAGATCGAAGCCCGTACGTGGCCGTGGCAGCAGCATCTTTTAAAACAGTAATACTCTCGATATCATAGGCATCCAGTTGCGTAAAATCGGCTTCGTGTCCGTCAAGCAAGATGGTCGGTTCTGAGATGATCGTTCCGAAAGTGCTTCTTCCCCGGACGCTAATCAGGTTCTCTTCCCAACCCGGTTGCCCGTCGGTTTGTATAACCAACAAGCCTGGAAGGCGGCCCGACAACTGGTTCAACCGGTTAGTTCCCGGCAAATTTTTCATCTTGCTCCCGTCGATAAAAGAAACCGCTTCGCTGATTTCACCGGCTTTTTTGCTCCGGTCAAGCAGAATTACCTCTTTCTGTAAAACAGTGTTTAATACTATTGTATCATTTATCAAAACTTCTGCCTTGACAAGAACAGGATAAAATCCTTCTTTACTTACTCTAATCAGTTGATTGGGCGCCTCTACACTGATTTCGAAACGTCCGTTTACATCTGTTACCGTTTGTTGTTCAGAACAGCAAACCAAAGCCCCGGGAAGCAGCACTTGGCTTTCGTCAACAACAATCCCATCCACTTTTATACCGGATGCATCCAGACTGATTGTTGTTGTCAGGAAAACAAGCCAGAGTAAAAAAAGTACGAGTTTTGTTTCCATTTTTTTCATAAGTTTTTCCATTTAAGATATTGATATTCTTGAGGTATCTTCTTGATTCGCAGCAAGCAGGAAGAGTAGGAATTTCATGTTGCCATATGCCCCAGATTTAATTTTATTCACTTTTTCCACGATACTAAGGTTTAATTTGTATTAAGCAATTCTTCTTCGTCTATCTTGTTTTTTAAGTCAGTATCAATGCCGTGTCAACTCAGAAATGTTGTGACCCGTAAAAGGTAGTTCTCCGCGCTGGTTGGCCCGGCAACTGCCTGATAGGATGCGCGGGCAATAAAACATTTGAAGCCTGACGCAACATCGTGTACCGGGATAAAAGTAATTGCTGGTGATACTGGCAGCCGGGAATAATTAAGAAGAGTTGAAGGACAAAAAATCGATGGACTGAAATTATTTTAACCCAACCATGAATTTTTAGTCGGAGAAAAGGAATAATTCTTAAATGAAGGTAGAAAAAATCAAAAAACGAAAAATCGTCGAACAAATAAACACCTGAACAACAGCAACTAAAAGGTGCTGGGAGGAGTTTCAAAAAAAAGCCGGAATACTTTTTTTCAATCTTTTTTTCCGCGAAAGGAATTATACTCGTTGGGCAGGCAGCCAAACTCTTCAACAAAACATTTTCTGAAGTACTGAAGATCGTTAAAACCAACTTCGTAAGTAATCTCGGAAATCGATTTTTCTTCCTGTTCCAATAGCTGAGCAGCTCTTTTCAGCCGGATGGTGCGAATAAAAATTTTTGCTTTTTGCCCTGTAAGAACAACCAATTTTTTGTTTAAAGAAGTCTGGGACATTCCACATTCGTTTGACAGTCGCTGAACAGAAAAGTCAGGATTTGCAAGGTTATCTTCAACAATCTTCAGCACTTTTTTCACAAACTGTTCGTCCCGGTTTGAAGGAGCAATTTCAGAAGGTGTGACGGTAATCTTTTCACGGTATTTTGCCCGCAGAAGCTGTCTGTTTTTAATCAGGGACAAAACCTGAGATAGCAGAACTTCCGGGTTGAACGGTTTTTTGACATACACATCTGCACCTCCCCGCAAACCAACTTTCTGCTCTTCGTCTTCGGCGCTGACTGTCAGCAAAACTACCGGAATATGCGATGTATCAAACGATTCTTTTAGTTGCCTGGTCATTTCGATCCCGTTCATTACCGGCATAGTGACATCGCTCACCACCACATCGGGCAAAATTTCCCGGCATTTATTCAGTCCCTCCTGTCCGTCGGCGGCTGTAAACACATTGAATTGCAAGGAAAAAAAATTCTTCAAATATTCCCTTAAATCCTCATTGTCTTCAACAATCAAAACCGAGCACAGTTCTTCGTCGATTGGTTGAGTACCCTTTTTCAGAATAGCCATACCCGCTTTTTCTTCCGGATAGATTTTCTTTTGCGTTGCAGGGTCAGGTGTAACTGAATTCTCCATCTCACTTTCATTGAAGACCGTTGAATCTTTAGGCAATTTGATAAAAAATGAAGTCCCCTCCCCTGTTTTACTTTTAAAACTGATTGATCCTTTCATTAATTCGACCAGGCTTTTCGAGTAGGAAAGCCCGATTCCTGTCCCGCTTTGGAAATGATATTCCGGAGTTTCCACCCGAAAAAAGCGGTTAAAAATATGTGGCTGGGCTTCCTCGGGAATCCCGGAGCCGGTGTCGGATACAATAATCTTCAAATAATCATTGTCGTCTTCCAGCAGTTCAAGATTGACGTTTCCACCCTTGTCGGTAAATTTAAAGGCATTGGAGAGTAGATTGTAAATCACCTTTTCCAGTTTGTCGTGATCAAACCAAAGATCCTGCCGGAAAGAATGATCCAGAAAAAAGAAGTTGACTTTTTTGCCCTCGGCCAATGGAAGAAAAGAATCATAAATTTCCCTAAGAAAATTTCTTACGTTACCTTCTTTTACTTTCAGCTTCATTTTGCCTTGTTCGAGTTTCCTGAACTCTAAAAGCTGGTCGATCAACCGGAGCAGCACTTTGGCATGGCGGTAAATAATCTTGTGGAACTCCTTCAAAATGTTTTCGGGGGGTAAAGTGGCCCGGTTCATCAGTTGTTCGAGAGGACCAATAATCAATGTCAACGGAGTTTTAAATTCATGCGAAATATTGGTAAAAAAGCGCAATTTGGCCTGAATGATTTCATTGTCTTTTTGTTTCTCCATTTCCTTCATAATCAGGTCGTGCTTTCGGTTCACGCCGATGACAGAATATTTCCTGAAAAACCATAGCGCCAGAATAATCAATATGATATAAAAAAATTTCGCCGGTGTGGCCCATACAAAAGGAGGGAGCACTTCAATCCTCACCTCTTTGATTTGTCGCCCCCAAACGCCGTCGCTATTGGCTGCCTTAACTTTAAGAATGTAATCGCCCGGTGGGATATTGGTATATTTGGCAACATCTCCCGACGGCGCCAATATCCATTCCTGATCAAATCCTTCGAGCATATACATACACTTGTTTTTGCCCGGAAGTGCATAATTCAGCGAAGCGAAACGGATTGCAAAACTGTTTTCGCTGTATTTGAGTTTTATCTGTTTTGTAAAATTAATTTCTTTATCGAGAACAACCCGGTATTTTAATAAATCGCCGGTTTCAACGTCTCTGTTAAGTACCGTGAAACTTGTAAACGCAGGAACAGCCTCGCTGGTATCTTTTTCAATTTCACTCGGGTAAAATACATTGATCCCATTTACTCCGCCAAAAACCATTTCCCCATCCTTTCGTTTACAAGCCGCCAGTTCACTGAATTCATAATCCTGCAATCCATCGTTGACATCGTAATTTTCAAATGATTTGTCATCGGGATTAAATTTACACAGTCCCCTGTTCGTAGATATCCACAGGTTCCCGAAATCATCTTCAAGAATTGACTTGACAACATTGTTGGGCAACCCGTCAGCGACAGTAATATGTTCAAATTCAGATCGCCCGTCCTTGTCAAACGATTTCAACCGGTTTAAACCACCGCCCATCGTTCCAACCCAGATGTCGCCCGCCACCGATTCAAACAGGGGTAAAATATAATTGTGGCTCAAACTGTTCGTATCCGACGGATCATTGACTATTCCGATAAACGAAGGGTCGTCTTTTTCCTGCTCGTTAGCTGTTAAAACATGAAGTCCTTTTGATGTGCCTATCCACAGCCTGTTCCTGGAGTCAAACATCAGGCTTCTGATGATATCTGACCGGAGCGACCGCGATGTGCCATCTGCCGTAAATCTTTTCATCGGTATTTTCCCTGACGGATCGATACGGAATAGTCCCTCTTCGTAAGTGCCGGCCCAAATCAAACCGTTTGGTCCCTGCACCAATGAAAAAAACATAACATCCAACCGGGGAATTGTAAAATCACCACCAGTCAACTTCAACAGGGAAACAGGGGGATCAGTGCCGGCAATAATCATTTTTTCATTTTTTCCGTCATTTGCCTCAATAATGGTATAAATTGTCTGATTAATACCCTGGGTAAAGCCTTCAAAGAATCCTTTTCCAACAAAACCTGTCTCGTAATTGCTTTTCTGTGATGCCGGTAACACATGAAGCAAGCCAAAATCCTTTCCTACGTAGAGGTTCCCGTTTGAATCCTCAGCAATGGAACGAATTTTATTCCCGCCTGTGCCATCATTGAGTGCATAGTACCTGAACTTTTCGCCGTGAATGTTATATTTCACAACACCTTGCCCATAAGTTCCAAAATAGATGATGCCGGTTTTGTCTTTAAACATGTTCAGCACTTTTATTTTGGAGAGAATTATTTTATCCTTATCCACCTCAAACTCGTTGTCTAAAACGAATTTTGATTCTGAAGGAGAAAAAACATATTTAAAGACCTCTTCGCGGGTGCCGACCCATAAATTCTGGTCGTTATCTAAAATAAAATCAGATGGCGAAATATTTGAAAAATAATTCGCAGTAGATGTGTTTGAATAAAAATCTTTTTTCGAAACAGAAAATATTCCGTCTGATGTACCAATAATCAATCTGTCATCAACCCCTCCAACACATTTAAAAGTTCCCTTATTAATTTTAAAAACTTCGGCAAGCCCATTGTCCTGTACCCGATAAAACGTATGCCCGGTTGCCAGTAAAACGGCGTTTGTCTCATCAACAAAAAGCGAGGAATTTGTGTAAAAATCGTCGGGGAATGTATCTGTTGCAAAATTAATGATTTCGACGCCGATCTGTCGTTCGGTTATTTTTCCTATTCCTCCTTTTGAACAGTACCAAACAGTGCCTTCCCAATCGCATACAATGCTATTTATTTCGTTACTCAACAAAGACCTGCCATTTGAACTTTCTTTGGTAAACTGCTCAATCTCGCCTGTCTCCAGATTCAATTTATTAATACCATTGTCGATCGTTGCAATCCACAGATTTCTATTTTGGTCTTCAATGATATCATGAATAATAATGCTTGTTAACTCTTTGGGCGATGTTCGGTAAATTCTAAATTCATTGCCATCGTACCGGTTTAGTCCGTCGTTGGTCCCAAACCATATAAACCCTTGCGAGTCCTGAAAGATACAAGTTACATCGTTCTGCGAAAGACCCGAACGGGTTGTGATAATTTCAAGATTTGAACTTTGGGCCCGGATAAACCCAAAGGAAAATAAAAAAACGGAAAGCCATAAAATTCTATTCATAAAGCCAGGTTTATACTCTTTCAAAGTGTTACGATACTGTATTAAAAAATGCCAGTTGAATTCAACATTCCTTTTTAGACTGACTATCGCAAATTACTAAATTTGATTTTTACGTAAATATACAAATCAAAGATTGTGGCTTTTGATATTTTGCAAGCGAATATTTTTACAAACAAGAATTCACCTTTTTTTAACGAGTCAGGTTCTGGAGTATTGGCCCTGCGGGTGTCTCCCAAACCATTTTCTCCGCTCCCGGACAGGCCTGCACCCCTCCCGGATAATCTTTTAACCCTCCCGGATAGGGGGTTGACGCGGTCGGATTGGGTTTCTACCCGGTCGGATAGGTAAATTTCCCTTCCCGGATAGGATTTCCACCCTCCCGGATAGGTTCCTGACCCTCCCCGATTACTGTTTTTTTGAAAACGGATAAGATCTTGACCCGTCCGGATTGAGTTTTGGGCCAGTCGGATTCATTTTCCCGGCTCCCGGATAGGGTTTCCACCCGTCCGGATTGACTTTTACCCCGTCCTGATAGCCCGGCGACCTGTCCGGATAACACAATAGCGATACAAATTTCAGCAACAGGCAAAAACCTTCCCCGAAAAAATAAAAAGACATCATCGTTTCAAAAATGAAAGCGGCGGTACCGTTTTCGTCAGGCAGACGGCCGCCGGTAGTTTCCGCGATACGGGCGCGCCAGCAGTTTTGCAGCAGCTTCGTTGCCGGGAACCGTTTGTTTTTCGGCATCCCACTGAACTTTAGTGCCGGTATCGTACGAAATCATGGCTAACTGTACGGTTGCGGTTGACCGAAACGCATCGTTAATGGTGCAGGCGAGCAGGTTTTTGTTTTTTGCCAGCGCCGCCTCCACAAAATTGGCCACGTGGTTGTCCTGCAT
>CAYWBV010000001.1:51085-54000 GCA_964455785.1 uncultured Maribellus sp. | reverse complement strand
ACCCTGACGGGGCTTCAGCCCCGTCAGGGTTAAGTACCACAGCAACAAATATCCGCGCCTTCCCCAAAAAGTTGCTGGCCCGGGGGCGGCGGGTTACAACCCGAAACATGAAACCCACCTCCCGGTATTGGTTCCCACGTAAATATTCTGTAATTTTAACCAAACTCAAAAAAAAACTTTACCTATGACTAAACAAAAAACATATCCGATTTCGAGAAGAAACTTTATTAAGGTTTCTGCGGCCACCACCGCCGCTGTTTCAACCCTGTCGCTGGGAGGCTGTAATGTGGAGAAGGTTCCGGCCCCGATGAAACGGAAGTTCGGCAACCTCGGGTTCGACGTTACGACCATTGCGCTGGGCGGCCAGGCATCGCTGCAATGGACACCCGCAGATGTCGATCCGGTACCGATCATCCTGAAGGCATTTGATTTGGGCATCAACTATTTCGATACGTCGAATCTGTATGCCGACAGCCAGTTACATTACCACAAGGCGTTTGAAAAACTGAACCTCATTCCGGGGAAGGAAAATTACAACGAAACCCTGCGGAAATCCATCTGGCTGACCAGCAAAACGGCCATGCGCTGGGGAAAACCGGGCTGGCCCGATCGCGAAAATGTTTCGAACTGGTCGAACGGCGAAAACGTAAAATGCGCCGTTGACGATGTAAAACGGTCGCTCACCCAGATTTTTGGCGACGGCGAAGGAAACTATCCGGAAGGCGCTTACCTCGACATGGTGCTCATCCACACCCTGCACAACGAAGCTGAAATTAATGTGCTTTACGAAGGGCTGGAAACGCCGCTCGACCCCAACGGCAACTTCGGGGCGCTGGTGGCGCTGCGCGATTTGCGCGACGGAACCAACCTCACCGGCATGAACCCCAATCAGGAAAAACTCATCCGCCACATCGGCTTTTCGGGGCACGCCAACCCGCCGGCCATGATGGAGATGATACAACGCGACGAATACGGAATCCTCGACGGCATGCTGGTGGCCATCAACGCCAACGACAAGCTGAAAATGAATATGCAGCACAACGTGATCCCGGTGGCAGAAGCCAAGGGAATGGGGATTATCGGGATGAAGGTGTTTGCCGACGCGGCCATGTACCACAAGGAACCCCGCTGGTCGAACAAACCCGAAGATGTGTTCCGCAACGTGGGAACGCCCGGGCTGCCCAGCCGTCCGCTCATCGAATACGCGCTCACCACACCCGGCGTGCATACGTTGATTATCGGCATCGGGCAAATCGACGACGACCCGATGAAATGCCAGTTGGTGCAGAACTTTTATGCCGCACAAATCGAACCCGGCGGAATGAGCGCCGGCGACAGAAAAAAAATAGAAGAGTTTGCCGGAAAAGTAAAAGATGGCAAAACCAACTATTTCCAGGCCATCGAAAAAGAAGGACTCTCCGCCCCTCGTAACCTTCATCTGGCTGAAAACAAACTGATGTGGAACACCGCGATTGCCGGCGACGAACCCATTTCGCACTACGAAGTGCTGATTGGCGGACAATTGGCCGGAAAGGTGGAACACCAACCTCAGGTGTTAAAAAGTAAACCTTTCGTTTTTGAAACGGAAAAAACCGATGCCGACATTGTGGTGGTTGCGGTTGACAAAGCCGGAGCCCGTACCGAAGTGTTGCTGACTTAATTCATATTTGTTGATTTTTTATATCCATCAGATGAACCAAAGCGGTTTGTTTTGGTTCATCTGTTAGACTAAAAAAAACAGTATGGCAGACAGGTTATCCGATCCCATCGGAAGATTAATGGGGCTTCGTTACAAATCGCACCCGTGGCACGGGGTATTTATCGGGAAAAAAGCGCCGCAGGAACTTACCGCTTTTATTGAAGTGGTTTCCACCGATACCGTAAAATATGAAATCGACAAAGACAGCGGGTACCTCCGTATCGATCGCCCTCAAAAATTCTCCAACGTGGTACCGGCGTTGTACGGATTTATTCCGCAAACCTTTTGTGGCGACAAAATCGGCGAATTCTGCAGCGAAAAAACCGGTAAAAAAGGAATTGTCGGCGACGGCGACCCCATCGATATCTGTGTTTTAACCGAAAAAGCCATTGCCCACGGCGATTTGCTGGTCCATGCCATTCCCATCGGCGGGTTCCGGATGATCGACGGGAAAGAGGCTGACGATAAGATTATAGCGGTATTACGAAACGATACGGTTTACGGCCATTTCAGAGACATCTCGGAAGTTCCGCAGATAGTTATCCAGCGACTCGAACACTATTTTCTCACCTACAAGGATATGCCGGGCGAAGAAAAAGATACCGAAATTGCCGGGTCGTACGGCGCCGCGGAAGCACACGAAGTAATACGGCTTTCGATGGAAGATTACAACCTGAAATTCGACAATCTCGGGAAATTACTTTCGTAACGTTCCAGGGTTTATCTCCGTTCCAGGTTTAAATAGGAATAGCTAAATCCGTTTTTTTCGTCAAAGCAGTCTTCGCGTGAGGTTTCTTCCCATTCCGAATAATTAATTTCAGGAAAATAAACGTCGGCGTCGAATGGTTGGTGGACGAGTGTCAGATAAAGTTTTCCGGCCAGCGGGTAAAACTGCCGATAGACCATTCCACCTCCAATAATAAAAGCTTCCTTTTCGCCTTTTACTTTTTCCACGGCCTCGTCGATGGAGAAAACCACCTCGCAACCCGGAAAAACATCGTCAGGTTTGTCGGTAATCACAATGTGGCGGCGGTTGGGCAGTGGCCACCGGGGTAACGAAAGCAACGTGTTCCGGCCCATAATCAGGCTGTGCCCCAAAGTAATCTCCTTAAACCGTTTCAGGTCGTTCGGTAAATGAAAAAGCAGATCGTTGTTTTTCCCGATGGCAAAATTTTCGGCTATGGCTACAATGATGGAAATGTTTTTGTGAATCATA
>CAYWBV010000001.1:45931-50985 GCA_964455785.1 uncultured Maribellus sp. | reverse complement strand
GTGTGGACAAAATCGCCGGGCTGCAAACCGGTTACCTGCGCCACCATCAATGTAAGCAACGCGTAGGAAGCGATGTTAAACGGCACCCCCAGGAAAACGTCGGCGCTGCGCTGGTAGAGCTGGCACGAAAGTTTGCCACCGGCCACATAAAACTGGAACAGAATGTGACAGGGCGGCAGGTTCATTTTATCCAGTTCGCCTACATTCCAGGCGCTGACAATGTGGCGCCGCGAGTCGGGCCTGTTTTTTATGGAGTCGATTACACTGCTGATTTGGTCGATGTGTTTTCCTTCGGGGGTTGGCCAGCTCCGCCATTGATAACCATAGATATGGCCCAGATCGCCGTTTTCGTCGGCCCACTCGTTCCAGATACGTACCCCGTTTTCCTGGAGATATTTTACATTGGTGTCGCCGGCCAGAAACCACAGCAGTTCGTGTACGATCGATTTCAGATGTAACTTTTTTGTGGTAACCATTGGAAATCCTTCGCTCAAATCAAACCGCATCTGGTGCCCAAACCTGCTGATGGTGCCCGTCCCGGTGCGATCTTCTTTTTTTTCGCCTTTCTCCAAAATGGTTTCAAGTAAATCCAGATATTGTCTCATGATTCCGAGTTTGTTGCAAAAATAAAGTTTTGGAAACAATTGTTTCCAAAAAGAAACCGCTAAATATCCACAAATGTTTTGATGTTGTCAACGGGCATAAAATAAAAGACCGGCTAAAAACCGGTTCTTCCTGATCTTAACTTCGGTAAGGAAATTTCCTCGAAATAGGCTTCATCATGGCGTTGGTCAGTTCCTCGGGGCTGCTCCCGACGCTGCCGGAATAAACATGGTTAAATTTCCAGAGCAGTTTCGAATCTTTTCCGCTGTGCAGCGAAACGGTAACGTCTGCGGTATTGGTGGTTCCCCAAACGTTAAAAAGGACCCCGAAGGCAAGCGCTGCCCCGGTTGACATGGGTTTGGTTGTTATCACATTTCCCGAAATTACTTCGTCCACTTCAAGCAGTCGCGCCAGTTCATCTTTCGAATATTCCCCCAGGTTCTCCAGGTCTATTTTGTTCCGTTTCAGAATGGTATTCGTTTTATCCACATCCTGGAAATCAACAGCAAACTGGCTGCTTTTCCTCAGGAAACGGTTGTACATCTGATTCTGAAAAACAAAACTCAGTTCATTTTCATTTTGTTTAACTTGTTCTGCTGTTACATTCTTGGGTAACCTGTTGTAATGAATTTTTACATCGAACGGGAGAATTGCGACAGTAACGTTTTTCTTGTCTTCCGTTTGCTGTTCAGAAGCGTTGTAAACCGTGGCACACCCTGAAATGAGCAGAATTAATATTCCAAAAAATCCCAAAAAATTTGCCTTTTTCATCATTGACTAAATAAATTGAATTATGAATAACTGATAAACAGACAAGAATATCCGTCATTTGTTACACCTTATTCAAATTATTTTTGGGATTATTTTCAGGATTGAGCCTTGCCCCGCACTTTTTACAGAAAATTGCGTCGTCGTCGTGTTTATCGAACAAACAATCGGGGCACACCTGTGTATTCCGGGGGGTAGAGGGCCGCAACATTTCTGCGGTAACAATTCCAGTAGGCACGGCAATAATGGCGTACCCCATAATCATAATAACACTTGCCAGAAGCTGTCCCAGCGGAGTTGCCGGACTAATGTCGCCGTAGCCAACGGTGGTCAGCGTAACGATAGCCCAGTAAATACTTTGGGGGATACTGTTAAACCCGTGCGATTCTCCCTCCACAAGGTACATTACTGTTCCGAAGATGACCACAAGGGTTAACACAAAAAAGATAAAAACGCTGATTTTTTCCCGGCTGGCCCACATGGCCCTTAAAAGCGTCCGGCCGGCCTGTGTGTACCGGGTGAGTTTTAAAATCCGGAAAACGCGCAGTAACCGCAAAATGCGGATAACAACCAAACTTTGTGATCCGGCAATCAGGATACTCAGGTAGGTTGGAATGACTGCCAGAAAATCGATTATCCCGTAAAAACTGAAAATATACCGTAAAGGTTTTTTTACAATAAGCAGCCGAAGAATATATTCGATGGTAAAAATGATGGTGATGACCCATTCCATCACCTTTAAAATCTTACTGTAGGAGTATCTGATAGAACTAACGCTTTCGAGCATTACCAGGGCAATACTCAATAAAATTACAAAAAGCAGAACCACATCGAAGATTTTACCTTCGCGGGTGTCTGCTTCAAAAATAATTTCGTAGAGTCGTTCTTTTAGACTTTTCATTTTTCAGTTGAAAACGAAACCCTGTCTTTTTGAAATTCACTCAGAGAGAAGGATTTACTCCAACTCAGCAATTTTCAGATTCCGCCATTTTACTTTGATTCCGCCGCCCGAATGGATTTGTAATGCAATTCCACCTTTACCCTGCGCAATTTTTTCATCTTCGATATCAACCATTTGCTCCCCGTTGAGCCAGGTCGTTACGTGCCCGCCAACGACACGGATTTTCATTTTATTCCACTGGCCCATTTTCAGGATATTCTCTTTTTCGTCGGGAATTTGCACCAGCCAACCGCGGCCGTACGATTCATAAATCCCGCCGGTGTCGTGGTTGGGTGGAGCTACTTCTACCTGCCAGCCGCTCACCTTTGTCCCTTCAACCGTTGAGCGGAAGAAAACGCCGCTGTTTCCGTTGGCTTCCTGCAAAAATTCAACATCGAGTTCAAAATTGTTGTAAAATTTTTCGGTGGAAAGATATCCGTATTCCTTATCGGGACCGCTTTCGCAAACCAAAAGCCCGTTTTCCACATACCATTTTTCCGTTCCGTGAATCACCCAGCCATCCAGGTTTTTCCCGTTAAATATGGATTTAGCTCCTTTTTCTCCTGCGACCACAGAAAAGGCAAATGTTGCCGAAATCAATATCAGTAAAAGTCGTTTCATTTGATAAATAATTTAATGTTGTTTCGAATCTTTTTTACCTGTTTTATATTACTTCCCCAGCTCTCCTTTGAGGAGTTTGACATTGTTCTCCAACCTCTGTATGGTGGCGTCCTTGTCTTTTATCAGCACCTGAAGTTTGGTGGTTTCCGCTTTCACTTTTTCCAGATCAGCCGTCAAGCCCGCCAGTTTGGTTTCACCCGATTTTTTTTCGGTTTCCAGAAGTGCGACTTTTTCATTCAGCACATTCATATCGAAATTTTTTTGATCGATGGCCGAAGACTTTGATTGAATTTCATTTTCAAGACGGTTGATTTCCGACTCCAGCGATTCGATGGTTTTGTCTTTCGACTCGATGGCGTTGGTAAGCCGCTGTTTTTCGAAATCGAGGGTAAAACTGGTTTCCTGTAACGATTCCGACTGATGTTTCATTTTTTCGTCCAGTACAAAAACTTCCTTGTTTAACGAATCGATGTATTGATCTTTTATGGCATTACTTTCCATCAACTCGTTTTTCATCGTTTCAAAATCGGCAATCAGCGCTTCAATCCGCTGAGCGCGTTTATTGTTTTCGTCGGTTAACCGGCGCACCGATTCTTCGGCTTTTACCCTGCCCGTTTGCATTTCCAGAAATTTTTTCTTCGAAACACACGAAGTAAACAGGAGTGAAATAACGGCTACAAACAGTATTACATGTTTTTTCGGCATGACCTTTTTTTTAGAATCAAACAAATATAAGAAATAATAATCCCCAGTTATAACGTTATATAAAGGCGAATGGTATTAATTTGCTACTTTTAGTTGAAATTCAAAAGAAATGAAAAAAATTACAATACTGCTTATCCTGTTTCTATTCATTTGGAAATCAGAAGCACAGGAAGGTTCTAAAATTGTGCAGACGATAAAAGGGAAAGTGATTGACGCTGTAACCAGTGAGCCGGTTTCCTATACCAACATCGGGTTGGAAGGTACATTTTATGGTACGGCCAGCAATGCCGAAGGAAATTTTGAGCTGAAAATTCCGGAAGAGTTGATTTCGAAAAATATTTATTTCTCGGCCGTAGGTTTTAAAAACGAAAAATTTCCGGTGACCGGTTTATTTGAAAAAGAGTTTAACGTGATTAGGCTTGAACCTCAGTCGTACGACATTGGCGATATCGATGTGGCGGCGCAGTCGAAAGTACTGATTCGTATTTTGCGTATGGCGGCCGAAAATACGCCATACAATTTTATCGCCGGTCCGTTTAATTTGGGTTGCACCTACAAAATCGATAAAACTGTAAACGACACAGTTCAGACAAATACAATTGCCGAAGTTATTCTTTTTGATAAAAACGGTTATTCTCAACCGTCGAAACTGGACGCTTTCAGGTCGAGAAAGTACTCGGTAAAAAATCAAAAAGAAAGGGTTGAAGACTACCGTTTTTCCACTGGCGGCAACAACATCGACGAGTTACTCGAATTGGACTGGGTACGATCGGGTTCTTCGGTTTTGAATCCGGCGCTTATCCCGGGATTTCAGCTTCAACTGGCAAGCGAACCGGTATTGGATGGCCGCGAATACTGGGTGATTTCCTTTCAGCAACCGGCGCCTACGTTTGCCGGTTCAGGCGATTTTTACGCTTTTTCGTTCGAAGGGGAAATTACCGTGGCGAAAGAAGATTATTCGGTAAACAAAATTACCGGGAAAATACGTTCAGCGAAAAACAGTTTGCAGGGAAAATCGATTGCTGTGGGCAATTCAGGCAAGTACGTCAGAGAAAATGTGTCGTACGACTATAGCGTAGCCTATAAAAGCCTGAAACCCGAATTGATCCAACTAAATAAAAGTTATACAACGGAGGGGAACAAAGTTTCTGAAAAATCGGAGTTAAAAGTTGGCGGGGTACAAACCACCAATGTTTCCCATATTGAAAGCAGGGATTATTTTACCAGTAAATAAAAAACGCCTTCCGTTTTTATTACAGAAGGCGTCTTTTATTGTTTCCTACTTTCTATTTTTTTACTTTGAATAGTTCTTCCTCGGTAACTTTTTTTACCTGCATGCTGTCTTTCAGCGATTTGTTGATAGCATTGTACGGGGCAATCACAACTTCGTCGCCCTCTTTTAAACCTTCCAGTATTT
>CAYWBV010000001.1:0-45831 GCA_964455785.1 uncultured Maribellus sp. | reverse complement strand
GCATTGTACGGGGCAATCACAACTTCGTCGCCCTCTTTTAAACCTTCCAGTATTTCAATAACATTGTTATCCTGAATTCCGGTTTTTACTTCTACTTTGCGCACCAGCCCGTCCCTGTAAACAAAAACTACCTCCTGTTTTTCTTCCCGCTCAACCACATTTTCTTCCGCTTCTTCTTCTGTTTGGTCATTGGTTGTTGCTGTTTTTGTATCCTCGTTGGCCACTTCCTCGGTACCGCCACCTTCTTTTTTGATGCGGGTAGTTACCGACGAAATCGGAACTGAAATTACATTGTTGCGGGTTTCAGTCTGTATATCCACAGTTGCCGACATTCCGGGCCGGAACGGGTACTTGTTGCCGGAAACCGAATCGATGAGGTCGGCATACGATTCGCTTAACAGAAAAATTTTCACATCGAAATTGGTTACCTGATCGGTGGCAGCGCCCGTGGTGCTTGCCGAATTGGCAATCTCGGTTACAATCCCTTTAAATTTTCGCTGCAGATAGGCATCTACTTCTACCAGGGTGGTATCATATTTTGAAACTTTTACGATGTCGTTTTCATTTACCTCCACCTGAACTTCCATAGCATCGAGATTCGCAACAACCATCATTTCAGTACCGGCATACATATTTGTTCCCACCACACGTTCGCCTTTTTCTACGTTCAGAGCTGAAATTGTTCCCGAAATAGGCGCATAAATCCGTGTTTTTGTTAGCTGTTCTTTTGCTTCAGCAACCGATGCATCTGCACTTTTTACCGAGAATTCGGCAGCCCGCACTTCCGATTGCGCAACCTTAAATGCAGCTTCCGCCGTTTCAAATTCTGCTACCGGAATGGTCCCGCTTTCAAAAAGCGTTTTGGCCCGTTTAAATGCAAGTTCTCGTTCGATTTGTTGCGCTTCGGCCTGAGCCAGCCTTGCTTTCGAAGAATTCAATGCAGCTTCGGCCCGGTTGAGTGCAGAAACGTATATATCGGGTTTAATCACACAAAGCGGATCGCCTGCTTTCACCTGGTTCCCTTCTTCCACAAACAATTCAATAATTTCGCCCGAAACATCCGGACTAATTTTTACTTCTGTTTCGGGCTGAATTTTTCCGTTGGCAGTGACCAACTCGGTGATGGTTTTACTTTCAACGGTTTGTGTGGCAACGCTGATGGTAAAATCCTGTCCGAACCAACCCGCTTTTTTGCCAACCACCAAAACGATAATGGCTACCACAAGTAGCCCGATTGCATAAGGTAAAATCTTTTTTTGCTTCATTCCTGCAAAGTTTTGATTTATTTGTCGGTTATGTTTCCCTAAAATTACAACAAATTGCCAACGGAAGTGTGATTAAATTCCCAAATCAGGTAAAATTATTGTTTTACAAGCATCCTGGCCGTCAACCGGCTGTGTTGCTCTAAGTAAATATCTTTTTCTTTCACCATCCAGTCAAGCACTTCTTCGGTGTAATGACGGATGGTAATTAGGGTCAGCCCGGTGTTGTAACGAATGGAATAATAGGGCGACAATTCCCCAAAAATCGTTTCCAGATCGATTTCGGGAGCATTGATTACCAGGTTTAAATCGATGGCCGACTGCTGCATCAGGGTCACTTTCACCCGGTTCTCCATCAGGAAATTGACTACCCTGTCGATATCTTCGATGTTGATAAAGGAAAAATCCTTGGGCGACAAAGTGATTAAAACCTGGTTTTCTTTCAAAATAAATATCGGGGGGAGTTCGATTTTATGATCGATTTTATGGATAACGGTTCCCGGTTCTTCGGGCGACAGGAACGATTTTACAAACAATGAAATTCCCTTGTTATGGAGTGGTTTCATGGTCTTCGGGTGAATAACCTGCGCCCCGGAGTGGGTCATTTCCACAGCCTCGCGATAAGAGAGTTCACCAATTTTCACCGAATCTTTCATTTTTTTCGGGTCGGCAGTCAACACCCCGGGAACATCTTTCCAGATGGAAACACTTTCGGCATTTAAAATACTTCCCAAAATGGCGGCGGTAAAATCAGAACCTTCGCGGCCCAGCGAGGTTGTCAGGTTGGTGGTGGTTGACCCGATAAATCCCTGGGTGATGTACAACTTTTCGCTTTCGAAGGTAAAAACCTCCTTCACCAGTTCCTCCGTCCATTCCCAATCGACATTGGCATCGCGGTAAACATCGTCGGTGCGTAAACAGGTTCGAACGTCAATCCATTGGTTGCGCAGGCCGGTAAAGTTGAGATAATCGCTTACAATCTGAGTCGAAACCAGCTCTCCAAAACAAATAATTTGGTCATATTCAAAATTATAATCGAAAGAAGGTGCTTTTTTAAGCTTACTTTCCAGTTCCGAAAAAAGTGCATTCACCGATTCGGGTGTCCCGTTATTTTCAAAAAGCCCGTCGGTAATTTCGGTGTGATAATTTTTAAATTGCTGAAAAGTATCCCATTTTTTATTATCCTTTTCAAAATAGGCCTTCACCAGGGTTTCCAGCAAGTTAGTGGTTTTTCCCATAGCCGAGATAACCACCACCAGGTTGTCGTCGTATTTTTTGATGATTTGACCTACATTTTTTACGGCACTGGCATCTTTTACCGAGGCGCCGCCAAACTTAAAAACCTTCATTTTGTCTGTTTAAAAATTTCAGCAAAACTAAAGAAATATTAAACATCCTTTTCGATGAACATAACCAAACTCACCAAACCTAAAAAAATCATTACTTTAGTTGTTCTTCAAAAAACAGATAAATTATGAATGTTGTATCGAAAGCAAAACTGAATAATGGTGTGGAAATGCCCTGGCTCGGACTTGGCGTGTTTCGTTCGGAAGAAGGCCCGGAAGTGGAAAATGCAGTAAAAACAGCGCTTGCATTCGGTTACCGAAGTATCGATACGGCTGCCATTTATCAAAATGAATGCGGGGTTGGAAATGCAATAAAAGAAAGCGGGGTTGCGCGCGAAGAAATTTTCCTCACATCAAAAGTGTGGAACACCGAACAAGGATACAAAACAACGTTTGCCGCTTTTGAAGAAAGTCTTGAAAAGCTGCAAACTACTTATCTCGATTTGTACCTGATTCACTGGCCCAAAGGAAAACGTTCGGTGGAAACCTGGGTAGCGCTGGAGGAGTTGTACAACAAAGGCAGAATCAGGGCTATCGGGGTCAGTAACTTTCTTGTCCATCACCTGGAAGAATTTTTGCCCGAGTGTAAAATTCTGCCGGCAGTTGATCAGGTTGAATTTCATCCTGAACTGATTCAACCCGATTTACTGAAATATTGTCAAAACAAAGGCATCCAGTTGGAAGCCTGGGCGCCGATGATGAAAGGGCGTGTAAACGATATTCCGGTGATACAGGCGCTGGCCGTCAAATACGGAAAAACACCAGTGCAGATTGTTCTTCGCTGGGACATTCAGAAAGGAGTGGTTACCATCCCAAAATCGGTAACGCCGGAACGGATTATTTCGAATGCCGATATTTTCGATTTCGAACTGAGCAGCGAGGACATGGACAAAATTGACCGCCTCGACCAAAATAAACGGATTGGATTTCACCCGGATCAGATTCCATTTTGACACCCGGCATTAATCTTTCATCCAAAATTTATCCTTTTTGTAAATCTTTTTGGCCCAGTAGACAAAAGGTGTATCGGCCGCGGCAACCATCCATTTCAGAAAATAGGTGGTCAGGAAAACTTCGAACAGGACGGCGGTTTCAAAAACACCATAAAAGGCAACCAGGACAAACACGGCGCTGTCGATAATCTGCGAAACCATGGTGCTCAGGTTATTCCTTAACCAAAGATGCCTGTCTGCGGGGTACTTGTCTTTCCAGAAATGAAACGCCCACACATCGTGATGTTGCGAAAGCAGGTAGGCAATCAAACTGGCGACAGCAATCCGCGGCATCAGTTTAAAAATGGTAGCCGTTGATTCGTGAACCGTTGCGGCAAATCCATCCCCTTCGAGCGGGGTATAAAAAAGGACCAGGTTCATCAGCAACGTCATGGAAATCAAACTAAAAAAACCAATCCACACTGCCTTCTTCGACTCTTTTTTACCATATACTTCCGAAAGAATATCGGTGATGAGGAAGGATGTTGCATAAACAACATTTCCGAGCGTGGAAACAAACCCAAACAACTCGATGGTTTGAACCACCTGGATGTTGGCCACAATCACCGAAACGGGAATCCACATGATCAATCCCCATTTTCCAAACAGTTTGTATGCTAAAATAATCAGGAAAAAGTTGGCCAGAATTTCGGCAAACCACAAAAGCTCGTTGTTCATTTTTTTCATTTTTAACCGCAGGGTGATGGAACCTGCGGATGATTAATACCCAAATTTATTCCGCTGCAAAAATACAATTTTTCAGCAAACCACACTTCATACAAAAAGATGTTCCGGCTTAGGTCAAATCCACATCCCGCCGGATGTACCCTTCATAATTTTTAAGAATCGGCTGGTAGCTTTCGTGAAATAGGCTGGAGGAAACAATAAAGTCAGCGGTCGAACGGTTGGAGGCCGTCGGAATGTTGTACAGTACCGTGATACGGAGCAGCGCTTTTACGTCCACATCGTGCGGCTGCGGCTGCATCGGGTCCCAGAAAAAAATCAGGATATCGACACCCCCTTCAACAATTAAAGCGCCCAACTGCTGGTCGCCGCCAAGCGGGCCCGACTTTAAACGAGTTACCGTTGGGGGGACAACGCTGTTTTCCCTACATTTTTCAACCAATGTTTCTTCAACTAATTTTCCGGTGGTCCCGGTGCAGATTAAATCGTGCTGAACCAGCTCCAGCCAGTTGTAGGAAACCCATTCGATAATATCTTTCTTTCGGTTGTCGTGAGCGACAATGGCTATATTCTTTTTCTTCTTCATTTCATGGCTTTTTTTCGAATTTCTTCCCAATTAAATCACTGAAAATGAAATTCTTGTTTTCGGGGTCAAAGGTACACATTCTGCAAAAGGCGCTGGTTAAAGCGCCTTTTGGAATGGTAAATATTTATCAAAAATTAATTTATAAGGAGATTTCGGGAGATGATACCGGCATCTTCAAATCAAACTTTTGATGTCGCCAATTATTCTTAGGGCCAAATCGCGTGCTGTTGTATCCGATTTTGCTTCCGAATAAATCCGGATTATCGGCTCGGTGTTCGATTTCCGCAAATGCACCCACGAATCGGTAAAATCGATTTTTATCCCGTCGATATCATTTACATTTTCGTGGGAATATTTCGCTTTTATTTTTAAAAGAACCGCATCCACATCGATTTCGGGAGTGAGTTCAATTTTATTTTTTGAGATAAAATAGTCGGGATAAGTTTTCCGGAGTTCGGAACATTTTACCCCTTTTTGGGCGAGGTGGGTCAGAAACAACGCAATGCCAACCAGCGCATCGCGGCCGTAATGACTGGCCGGATAGATAACGCCGCCGTTTCCTTCGCCACCGATAACTGCCTGGGCCTCCTTCATTTTTGCCACCACGTTTACTTCGCCAACGGCTGCCGCTGTATATTTTTTTCCGTATTTTTCGGTAACGTCGCGTAATGCCCGGCTCGACGAAAGGTTGGAAACCGTATTGCCGGGCGTTCTGCTTAACACATAATCGGCTACCGCAACCAACGTATATTCTTCGTTGAACATGGTTCCGTTTTCGTTGATGATGGCGAGGCGATCCACATCGGGGTCAACCACAAAACCGACATCCACGTTATTTTTTTTGATAATTTCCGAAGTTTCCACCAGGTTTTCGGGCAGCGGCTCGGGGGTGTGCGCAAAATATCCGGTGGGTTCGCAGTTGATCTCAACGATGTTTTTTACGCCCAGCGCTTTTAACAACGCCGGAACAGCCACACCGCCCACCGAGTTTACAGCGTCGATGGCCACCGAGAATCCGGCTTTTTGGATGGCTTCCACATCCACCAACTCCAACCCTAACACTTTTTGAATGTGAATTCCGGTATAATCTTTTTCAACGGTTTTTCCCAATACATCCACTTCAGCAAAAGAAAAATCTTCGGCGGCGGCAATTTCGAGGATTTTTGCTCCTTCTCCGGCATTTAAAAATTCGCCTTTCGAATTCAGCAACTTCAGGGCGTTCCACTGTTTTGGGTTGTGGCTCGCGGTAAGGATGATCCCGCCGGCGGCGTTTTCTTCGGTTACTGCAATTTCGGTGGTAGGAGTGGTGGCCAACCCGATGTTAACCACATCGCAGCCCATTCCATTCAGCGTAGCAATCACCAGCGAACTTACCATTGCGCCCGAGATACGCGCATCGCGGCCAACCACAATTCTGAGTTTTCCGCCCCCGGCCTGTTGTTTCGCCCAGGTAGCATACGAAGCTGTAAATTTTACCACGTCGAGCGGACTTAAACCTTCGCCCGGTTTACCGCCGATGGTTCCGCGAATTCCTGAAATCGATTTTATTAAAGTCATTGTTTTTCATTTGAGTTTGAGAAGGTAAAAATAACAACCCCGCGAGAAATTCCGGTATCGTTCTTTGAAAATTATTCGTCAATTTCTTCCAACTCCTTTAACGTGAGTTTCAGTTGATGGATATAATTTCCGTATAACCGGCGGAAACCCCAGCGTAGAAATATAAAAATGCCGCCAACGGTAACCGCCAGAATGGCCAGTCCAATCAATACCACCAGCACCAGCTTGTCAATTTCGATTTCCGAAAACTGAACATTCTGGTTTTCGAAACCGGCCAGAGTGCCCTGGTACATCCCGGTAATAAATGCGATGGACATTACCACCGAAATCGAAATTAACGCGAGGTAAAACAGCCGCTGGTAAATTTTCAGGGTGTCAATTATTTTTATTAGCGTTTCTTTTAGGTTGCAGGCAGTGTCGCAACCCCGTTTTACACGATAATATTTAATCACAAAATAGATAAATGTGGCAACGATTAACGTATTGCCAAACACGCTGAGAAATAAAATCCAGCCGGGCATGGCAAGGTTCTCGCTGATTCCTTTCATCAGCAGCGGCGAAAACAAAAAGTCGTCGAGGATAAAAATCAAAATAAGCACGAACAATACCACAAACCCTATTTTTATATTCCGGTCGATACGTTCAATCAAACTTTTGGTCCTTTTTTCCAGCATTTCCCTGATTTGGTCCTCATCAAGTTCCCGGGCCGACGCCAGTTTTTCCCATGTTTTTTTCAGATCATTTAAATCCATCGCTCCTCATCCTCCCGTTATCATGAGTTTCTTCAGTTTTTTCTTAATCCGGTTCATTTTTACTCGCACATAATTTTGGGTAATCCCGGTGATTTCGGCTATCTCCTCGTATTTTTTGTCTTCGAGGAAAAGCAGTACAATCGATTTTTCGATTCCGGTTAACTGCGCCACAGCCCGGTGCATCGTTTTGATACTCTCTTCGGTTTCGGTATCGTACCCGTCTTCGGCAATCTGAAAGTTTTCAAACGTTAACTGGTTTTGATCAGGCCGCCGTTTATCCTTTTTGAAGGTTGTAATGGCTGTATTTAAGGCCACACGGTACATCCATGTCGAAAATTTCGATTCGTTCCTAAATGAAGGAAACGACTTCCAGAGCTGGGCCACAATTTCCTGGAAGAGGTCATTCCTGTCCTCTTCGTGGTCACAGTACATATTGCACACCTTGTGGATAATACCCTGGTTCCGTCGTATAATCTGTAAAAATTCCTTCTCCAAAACTGAACTATTAGTAGGCAAAAGATTTTTAAATTACAAATATCGAAAAACAAATCGGGATTGCCTTGTCCATTTTCCCGGGGGGTGGGATAAAAGTAACGCGTTACTTCGGTTGGAGTATCACTATACTTTCGCCAAAGTATCACTATACTTTCCCCGGAGTATCACAATACTTTTGCCGGAGTAACGCTATACTTTTCGGAGAACGTTAAACCCTCCCCGATGGCGGGCCAACGCGTTTCAAATTCAGCACACCGCGACTGCAAACTGCCAGGTGACTTCACCCCCGGTTTTCCTTGTTGAGTCTGCGATAGTGAACGACTCCCGGGAGACGACATGTCGCTGACGTAAATTTTTCGCGCAGCAATTCCTATGGAGCAGTTTGTACCGTACTTCATAAAAAAATTCACACGCTGAATGGCCGTCGCTGAAATGAAAGGCCTGCAAGAATATTCATGTCGAATTTGTATATTTGTTTTACCTTTTAAAAATGAAGGACAAAGAATATATATTGAATACAATTCGGGCCCGACAGAAGGAATTTGTAAGGTTAGGGATTCGGGAAATCGGTTTGTTTGGTTCCTATGCCAGGGATGAACAAACCCGGGAAAGCGATATTGATATTTTAATTGACTTTGAACCCGAAAAGGAGACTTTCGATAATTATATGGCTGTTTACGAACTGCTTGAAAAACTTTTCAGAGATACGAAAGTCGAAATTGTTACCAAAAAAGGATTAAGCCCATACATTGGCCCAAAGATTTTAAATGAAGTTCAATATGTCCAAAGAGCCGGTTGAATATCTGAAGCACATCAAAGATGAATGTTTTTATATTAACTCTGTAATTCGCACTGATTTATCAAAAGAAAACTTTCTCCATGATGAAACCTTAAAAAGGGCAGTAGTTCGAAGCCTGGAGATTATTGGTGAAGCCACGAAAAAGATACCCGCAGATTTCAAATATAAATGGAATTCAATTCAATGGAAAAATATGTCAGGAATGCGGGATCGGTTGATACATGACTACATGGGTGTTAACTATTTCATTGTTTGGGATGTAGTTAAGAATAAAATCCCGGAATTGTTCGAGCAGATCAATGATGTGTTGGAAAATGAATAAACTAAAAGATTTAATTCCCTTGCATAAAACCGGGTAGCGCTGAAAACCAATTTAGTCACGGATAGTAAATTCGTGTTGACAGAGTAGTTTTGAAGGTATCGCATTTTGCGATACCTTAAGTTCAACCTCTTCTTCTGTTAGCTGAAACATAAAATTTGCCGGAAATTTTTCCTTATTTCGTCTGACCTGTTCCCGCAAACGAATGGCCTTTACTTCGAAAAGAACTGCTAAATCCTTATCCAACCTTACCTTTTCTTCTCTTATGAAATATATCTTGCTTATAATCGTTCATCCGGCAGTATTAATTTCGGTTTGTTGATTTCTTTCATTTCAGGGTTACTCTATATTCCTTTCAATGTATTTTTATTCCACTTTCCAATTCTGCCTACTGCGACTGCCTACTGCCAACTTCTTCAGCCTCCCCAACTTTCCCTGTCGAGGCTGCGGTAATGAATGGCTTCGGAAAGATGGTGAGATTGTACGTTTTCTTCACCTTCGAGGTCGGCAATGGTTCTCGACACCTTTAATATCCGGTCGTAGGCCCGCGCTGAAAGCCCGATTCGGTCCATCGCATTTTTGATAAGTTCGTTGCTGGTTTCGTCGAACACCACATATTTGCGGATGAGTTTCGAGTTCATTTGCGCGTTGGCATACACTCCCTTGTGTTCTTTAAACCGTTCTTCCTGAATTTTCCGCGCCGCCAAAACCCGTTCCCGAACGGTTTCGCTGGTCTCCGACGATTCCAGTTCCGACAGTTTTTTGAATGGCACCGGAACCACCTCCAAATGAATATCAATACGGTCGAGCAGGGGACCCGAAATCCGGTTTAAATATTTCTGAACCACACCAGGCCCGCAAACACAGTCTTTGGTGGGATGATTGTAATAACCGCACGGACAGGGATTCATCGAGGCCACCAGCATAAAACTGGCCGGGTATTCCACTGAAAATTTGGCGCGCGAGATAGTGATATTCCGGTCTTCGAGGGGCTGGCGCATCACTTCCAGCACAGTTCGTTTAAACTCGGGAAGCTCGTCGAGAAAAAGTACGCCGTTGTGGGCCAGCGAAATTTCGCCCGGCTGCGGGTAATTTCCGCCCCCGACCAATGCAACATCCGAAATCGTATGATGCGGACTGCGGAACGGGCGTTGTGTCATCAGCGATGTTTCCTTGTCGATTTTCCCGGCTACCGAATGAATTTTAGTTGTTTCCAAAGCTTCCTTCAATGTAAACGGAGGAAGAATTGTAGGAATCCGTTTGGCCAGCATGGTTTTCCCGGAGCCCGGGGGCCCAACAAGAATAATATTATGCGAACCGGCCGCTGCAATTTCAAGGGCGCGTTTTACATTCTCCTGCCCCTTGACATCCGAAAAGTCGAGCGGATTGTTGTTCACCCGTGCATAAAACTCAGCGCGTGTATCGACAATCACCTGTTCGAGTTCAATTTCATCATTCAAAAACCCAATCACTTCCCTGATATTTTCGGCGCCATACACTTTCAAGCGGTCAACCACAGCGGCTTCTCGAGCATTTTGTTTGGGAAGGATAAAACCCTCGAAACCTTCTTTCCGCGCGTTGATGGCGATGGGCAACACTCCTTTGATCGGCTGCAATGTACCATCAAGCGACAGTTCTCCCATCAGCACATATTTGTCAAGCTTTTCGGGATGAACCTGGTTGGATGCAGCTAATATTCCCGCGGCCAGCGGCAGGTCGTATGCCGAACCTTCCTTACGGATATCGGCCGGCGCCATATTAATAATGATTTTGTATTTGGGCCACTTGTAGCCGTTGAGCCTCAGCGCCGATTCTATCCGTTGCTGGCTTTCTTTTACTGCGCTGTCGGGCAGACCGACCAGCATAAATTTTATTCCGGTAGTTACATCAACCTCCATGGTAATGGTGGTGGCATCGATGCCGAATACTGCGCTTCCAAAGGTTTTTACCAACATGAAAAATGGGAATTGGTTCAAATTCAGCTAAAAGTAAAAAAATTACTTTGAAATACGAAACGGCTTTCCAAAAAGATTACACTTTCCTGGTTCAAAACGTTGTTTGCGACAATTTTTAAACTGTGAGGTTTTTGTGGGGAAATAAAAGTAAGGTTGAAAAATCAGAAATACACTGGCTGCAATCGATGATTTCGCGCGAATTTGTCAGATCAGTTCGATAAACTCACGCGAATTTGTCGAATAGAGTTTTGATCAGAACAACTTTTTCCTTTTTACCAGATAGGAAAGCAACACCTGCTGAAAGTCTTTGTTGATGTCGGCTTCGGCCAGGTCGATCTGGTACTGCCCGCATTTTACTTTTAAATCATCAAAATAGGAATTAACGGTTGAAACATAGTGCCGTTTCACTTCCCACGGGTTGAACTTCACCACTTGTCCGCTCTCCAGATCCACAAATTTATGCGGCCGGTTACTGAAATTAAACTCCCTTTCGTGTTGGTGGTCAGTAACATGAAAAAGAATTACCTCATGTTTGTTGTACCGAAGATGTTGTAATGCTGAAAACAACTCGTCAGTTTTCCGGTTGTCGAGCATGTCGCTGAAAATGATAACCAGCGAACGTTTGTGGATATTTTCTGCAATCTGGTGAAGTACTTCCGTGGTATTTGTACTTTTCCGAAGGTGTGCATTCTCCGGCTTTATCAACTCTGACAATTTCCCATACATCAATTCAGCATTGACCGAAGAAATCCGGGGTGTGGTTTGGAATTCAATTTCATCAGAAAAAAGCGTCAGCCCAACGGCATCGCGTTGTTTACGGAGCAAATAAATTAAGGCAGCCGCGGTATATACCGAGAATGCCAGTTTATTCCGTAAATGCTTCTGCCCTTTAAAATACGGGAAAAGCATCGAAGAAGAGGTGTCGATAACCAGTTGACAGCGTAGGTTGGTTTCTTCCTCATACTGTTTTACAAAAAGTTTATCGGTACGTGCAAACAACCGCCAGTCGATATGTTTGGTCGATTCGCCCTGATTGTAAAGCCGGTGTTCGGCAAATTCAACCGAAAATCCATGAAAGGGGCTCCGATGCAAGCCGGTGATAAATCCTTCGACCACCTCGCGGGCCACCAGCCCAAGATTGTCGAACTGATGAAACTGTTCTATGTCGAAAATATTTTTCAATGGGTACTGGCTAAAAATTAAATCATCGGATGACATTACACCATCCGATGATTCTGTATGAGAAAAATATTTTTACAGCAGGGCTTCCAGTTTATTGGTAAAAACCTGTTTCGGTGCAGCGCCAACCTGTTTGTCAACGACCTCGCCGTTTTTCACAAAAAGTACGGTTGGGATATTCCTAATCCCGTATTTCATGGCTACGTTAGGGTTCGAGTCAACATCTACTTTTCCAATCACTGCTTTCTCAGCATATTCACCTGACATTTCTTCCACAATTGGGGCAATCATACGGCAAGGACCACACCAAATTGCCCAAAAATCAATCATTACAGGTTTTTCAGATTTTACGACCAACTCTTCAAAATTGGCATCGGTAATTTCAATTGCCATAATCTATCTGTTTTTAAATGTTTATTATCATTTGAATTTCCGCAAAACTAACTAATTAATTCTATATGCAACATCCAACTGTTCCTCAAAAAAGTTTAAAAAACTTTCCGACAAATATATTTTCGTGTTCCTGGAAAACATCTCGATTTGCATATTATTTTCCGTATCGAAAACATAAAATTTCAACAATGCTTTCCCTTTATTGTTTGTTGCCAGCCTTTCGATTTCTTCAATCACTGTTTTGTTTAATTTATGGAGCGGTAAATTTACGGTGACCGTTTTTATGAAATTTTTTCTGACTTCGGAAAGTAATTCGATTTGTGAAACTTTAAACTCCCACGAGTTGCCGTTGTATCGCTGTTTTACGCTACCTTTTACCATAATAAACAGGCCGGTTTTACAGAATTTATGAAAATTTACATAGTCCTGACTGAAAAAGAACAGTTCGAAAGAATCTGTATAATCCGATAAGGTGAGGGTGCTGAACGGGTTTCCGTTTTTCGATGTTCCTTCTCTCGCCGCAGTTACCATTCCCCCAAATGTAAAATCTTTGTCTTTGTGTTTCTCGATATCGTTGTTAATGTCTTTTAATGAAACATCGCGCGAACAAAAATTTTCTATCTCAAGCCGGTAATCATCGAGCGGGTGCGAGGTCAGATAAATTCCGATCAAACTTTTTTCCTTTTCAAGCATGATCAGTTTTGGCCATTCTTCCACCTGCGGAATGTCTGGTTTTTTTACCACAGGACCAGTATCGAAAGCGCCAAAAAGACTTTGCTGCATACTTTGGCCTTCCGACTGTATTTTATTTCCGTATTTAATTAGTTTTTCGATAAAAGTGGTGCTGTCGTTTTCGTTATCGCCGGCAAAAAAGCAACTTCGATTAATTCCGCCCAGATTATCAAAAGCTCCTGCCATCGCCAACGCTTCGAGGTTTTTTTTGTTTACTGACTGCAGGTTTACATTTTCCACCAAATCGAAAATGGTTTTGAATTCGCCATTTTTTTCACGGGCAGTAATAATATCCTGCGCCGCTCCTGCCCCCACACCTTTTATAGCGCCCATCCCAAACCGGATGTCGCTGTTTTTGTTGGCGGTAAATTTGATAAAGCTTTCGTTGACATCGGGGCCGAGAACATGAAGTTTCATCCGTTTGCACTCCGTCATCAGTTTGGTAATATCTGTTATATTACTGAGGTTCCGGCTAAGGTTGGCCGCCATAAACTCAGCCGGAAAGTGTGCTTTCAGGTAGCCGGTTTGGTAAGCAATGTAGGCATAACAAACCGAATGCGATTTATTAAATGCATACTCGGCAAATGCCTCCCAGTCCTTCCAGATTTTTTCTATCACATCTTCCGGCTTTTTACCCTTGAGTTTACATTCATCGACAAATTGAAAATTAGCCTTACAACCTTCCTGAAATTTAACCTTCAACTTATCCATTACAGCTATTTGTTTTTTCCCCATTGCCTTTCGCAGCGTGTCAGAATCACCCCGGGTAAAACCGGCGAGTAAACGTGAGAGTAACATCACCTGTTCCTGGAAAACCGTAATTCCGTATGTATCGCTCAGGTATTTTTCCATCATGGGTAGGTCGTAATCCACCTTTTGTCTTCCATGTTTGCGATCAATATAATCAGGAATATATTTCATTGGCCCCGGTCGGTAAAGTGCGTTCATTGCGACCAAATCCTCGAAACGGTTGGGTCTCAGATCGCGCAGGTGCTTTTTCATCCCCTCGGATTCAAACTGAAAAATGGCTGTTGTTTCTCCGTGACTAAACAGTTCGAAGGTTTTTTCATCTTCCCACGGAATATTGTCGATGTCTATTTCAGTCCCTTTTGATATTTTGATATTTTCCAGGGTTTCTTTAATGATGGAAAGGGTTTTTAATCCTAAAAAATCCATTTTCAGCAAACCGATACTTTCCACAAACCTCCCATCGTATTGGGTGGTAAGTAATGTTGCCTCATCTTTGGTCGGCATCAGCGGGATGTGGTCGGTCAACGGATCGCGGCTGATGAGTATTCCACAGGCATGCACACCGGTTTGCCGCACCGACCCTTCAAGAGTTTCAGCAAATTTTATCGTATTTGCCACGAGCGGGTTATCCGAATATCTCTCCTTTTTAAGATCTGCACTTTCCTGAAACGCTTGTTTGAAAGTCATTTTCGGGGCGTCGGGGACCATTTTTGCCAACCGATCGGCCTCCGATAACGGGAGTTTCAAGACCCGGGCTACATCGCGAATGGCCATTTTGGTTGCCATAGTTCCAAAAGTGCAGATATGAGCTACTTTGTCCTGTCCGTATTTTTTGGTAACATAATCGAGTACCATCTGCCGCCCGTCGTCATCAAAATCGATGTCCACATCGGGAAGCGAAACGCGGTCGGGATTCAGGAAACGTTCAAAAAGGAGATCGTATTTTATGGGATCGATGTTGGTAATCCCGGTGCAGTAGGCAACTGCTGCGCCGGCGGCCGAACCGCGGCCCGGCCCTACCAAAACTCCCATTTCGCGGGCAGCGTTGATAAAATCCTGTGTAATAAGAAAGTATCCGGGGTACCCCATTTGTTTAATGGTCTCCAATTCAAAATTCAGACGGTTGGCAACATCTTCGGGTAAAGGGTTTCCATACCTTTTTTCGGCGCCGGCCATCGTTAAATGCCGGAGATAAGCCGACTCCATTTTTACCCGGAGTACTTTTTCGTAACCTCCCAAACGTTTAAACGAAACCAATCCAAATTCTTCTACCAGTTTTTCTTCCGGAAAGTCTTTTTTAAATCCATCTTCGGTTCCAAACTCTTCGGGAATAGGAAAAACGGGCATAATCGGAGCCTCATCCAAATCGAAATCCTCAATCTTTTCTACAATTCCGGAAGTGTTTGCGAGCGCTTCGGGGATGTCGGCAAACAATTCGTTCATTTCGGCCTGGGTTTTAAACCACTCCTGTTTGGTATATCGCATCCGGTTTGGGTCGTCCACGTCTTTCCCGGTATTTAAACAGATCAGCAGGTCATGTGCGTCGGCATCTTCGGCATTGGTAAAGTGAACATCGTTGGTGGCAATTATTTTCACATTAAACTTTTCTGCCAGCGGAACAATCATTTTATTCACTTTCACCTGTTCATCATACACCTCTCTCCTTTGCTGCGGAAATTCTGAAGGATGCCGCTGAAGTTCGAGATAATAATCGTCGCCGAACAAATTTTTAAACCACCTGACCGTATCTTCTGCGTCATCCATATGGTTATTCATCAAAAGGGTAGGAATTTCTCCGCCCAGGCAGGAAGAAGAAACGATTAATCCTTCGCTGTATTTTTCAAGAAGGTTCTTATCAATCCGTGGTTTGTAATAAAACCCTTCGTTACTTGCAATCGAAATTAGTTTTACCAAATTTTTATACCCGGTTTTGTTCTTTGCCAGCAAAATCAAGTGGTGCCCCGATCTGTCAATTTTATCTTTTTTATCGTAAATGGTACGTGCGGCCACATAAGTTTCGCATCCGAGAATAGGTTTTATTCCGGCCTTTTTACAGGTTTGATGAAACTCTTTTATACCAAACATAGTTCCATGGTCGGTAAGCGCCAGGGCAACCATTCCATCGCCTTTTGCTTTTGAAACCAACGCTTCCACACTGGCCGCCCCATCTAAAATGGAGTATTGGGAGTGGACGTGTAAATGTGTAAATGGTATCATTTTATCCATATTTCAGTTAACCTTCTTTTTCAAGAAAAACAATCGTATAAAGTTATGGTTTTTGAAAAGGCGGGGTGCCGATGTTGATAAAAAGTGGAACAAAAAGGGGAAAAACAAAAAGCCTGGCTTTTCCCAGGCTTTTACAATTGAATATTTTTCGAAATTATTTCGGCAATCTCTTTGAATTCTTCGGGTGAGAATTTTTGCTTTTTCGAGAAGTTGAGCAAGTCGGCCTCTTTTTGCATCGGCACCAGATGAATGTGGGCATGAGGCACTTCCAGCCCAAGCACCAGAACCCCTACTTTTAAACATGGGATCGCTTTTTTTAATCCTTCGGCTACCTTTTTTGCAAAAAGTAACAAGCCGGCATACATTTCATCATCCAGATCGAAAAGGTAATCCACTTCTTTTTTGGGAATGACCAGCGTGTGCCCTTTCGCTACCGGAAAAATATCGAGAAACGCCAGAAAATTTTCGTCCTCGACAACTTTATATGCGGGGATTTCACCATTTACAATTTTAGTGAATATACTTGCCATTTTGGTTAAAGTGAAATTTCTACAATCTCAAAAGGAATAACTCCTGACGGAACTTTAATATCCACCACATCGCCTACCTTTTTCCCGATGAGCCCTTTGGCAATGGGCGTATTTACCGATATTTTTCCTTCTTTCAGGTTTGCTTCGCTTTCAGGCACCAGCGTGTACTGCATGGTTGCATTGTTATTTATGTTCTTAATGGTCACTTTGTTAAGAATCTGAACCTGCGAGGTATCAATTTTCGATTCATCCAGAATCCGGGCATTCGCAATTTTACCCTGAAGTTCTGCAATTTTTGCTTCGAGCATTCCCTGCGCATCTTTGGCTGCATCATATTCTGCGTTTTCAGAAATATCGCCTTTTTCGATGGCTTCGCCAATCAGTTTAGAAATGGCCGGGCGCTCGACATTCATCAAATGCGCCAACTCTTTTTTCAGTTTTTTAAGTCCTGTTTCTGTCAAATATGTTACTCTGGACATTATTAAATCCTCCGTTTTATCTGTTTCCACATAAAAAAACAGAAAGAATTCCAGATGACCGGAACTCTTCCTTCCGCAAAATTAAATATTTTATTGAAATATTAAAATTCCTGACAAAAATTGTTCAGAATGAGTTTATTATGGGTTATACATATTTTCTGTTCAATATTTCGCTGTAGATAACCGCCTTTCGTAACGAAAATTTTTCATCCCCCACTCTAACAGGTTGCCGTTCAATTTCCTTTTTCGAAAAAATCCGTTTTCCTGCTGAAACAACAGAACCTCCTTCGTCACTTGCCAAAAATTTATAATCGTGTTGTTCCTGGGTCAAATCTGTTCTTTTGGGCGGCGAATCAACCACCACATCCGAAAATTCTGGTTGCACAGTTGGCAAGTCCATTTCTCCTTCAAGCAAATCCCAGAATCCTCCCGGTTTTTGTGGCTGTCCGACAACGGGTGACTGCGTTTTTTTCTTTTTCGCCTGCCCGATTGCCCCCGCCACAACTACAATTAATGTTAAAATTAATACTATCAGATCGTCCATTTTGCTATTATTGTTATCGTAATAATTGTACTACTTTTGAAGTTTCAAGTAAAATTAGAAAAAATGAGCCATTTGGTCCTGAAAAATGTAAAGATTTTTATAGCTGTCGTGTTGAGTACCGTTTTAACCGTCTCCTGCAACAAAAATCAAAATTCACTGATTCCGAATGTACCGGTCTCCCTGAACATTGATTTGAATATCATCAATGATTTAACCGTGCCCGGGAATTCTCATTTTTTTCCCAAAGTAGGTTACGGCGGAATTGTCGTTTATTGTGAACTTCCGGGCTCGTGGTACGCTTTTGATGCTACCTGCGCACATGAAATCAGCACCACCTGTAAAGTAGAAAACGAAGGAATTTTAGGAACCTGTTCCTGTTGTGGTTCGCAATATGTTTTTGTAGGAGGTACGCCTTCGAAAGGACCAGCGGCCCTGCCATTAAAACAATACAATGTTGCGGTAATAAACAGCTCGAAAATAAGGGTTTACAACTAAAAAAATGGGCTCCGCGCCTGCGAAACCCATCTTTAACAGGATACATTCCTGTTAATATCTGTAATGATCCGGTTTATAAGGGCCATCTTTGGAGACGCCAAGATACCGGGCCTGTTCGTCGGAAAGTTTTGTTAGCCTGACACCGATTTGTTCAAGGTGCAACCTCGCAACTTCTTCGTCCAGCTTTTTGGAGAGGCGGTAAACGCCAACTTCATAATCATTCTGCCAGAGGTCGATTTGCGCCAGCGACTGGTTGGTAAACGAGTTGCTCATCACAAACGACGGGTGGCCGGTGGCACATCCAAGATTAACCAACCGTCCTTCGGCCAGCAGGAAGATGCTGTGTCCGTCGGGGTAGGTATATTTATCCACCTGTGGTTTAATATTGAGTTTTACAATTTCAGGCCATTTTTCCAACCGTGCCACCTGAATTTCATTGTCGAAATGGCCAATATTGCAAACTATTGCCTGATCTTTCATTTTTGACATGTGTTCCGCCGTAATCACATCTTTATTTCCTGTGGTGGTGACATAAATGTTACCTTCGTCCAGTGCATCTTCCATGGTTTTAACTTCAAATCCTTCCATAGCTGCCTGCAAAGCACAAATAGGATCGATTTCGGTGACGATTACCCGGGCGCCATAACTGTGCATCGATTTTGCACAACCTTTCCCAACATCGCCATAACCGGCAACCACAACCACTTTCCCTGCAATCATTACATCGGTCGCCCTTTTAATACCATCGGCAAGCGATTCGCGACAACCGTACAAGTTATCAAATTTCGATTTGGTAACCGAGTCGTTAACATTGATGGCAGGAAACAGAAGTTTACCTTCCTCTTTCATCTGGTAAAGCCGGTGCACTCCGGTAGTTGTTTCTTCAGAAACCCCTTTGACGTGTTTTGCCGTTTGATGCCAACGGGTTGGATTTTCCTGCAGAATCTTCTTTAGTGCTTTATTGAGTTCTACTTCATCAATTCCTTCAACCGGAATATCCAGAACCGACGGGTCGTTTTCCGCATCATAACCCCTGTGTACCATTAATGTAGCATCACCGCCATCGTCAACAATAAGAGTCGGGCCAAGGCCGTTGCCAAAATCCAGCGCCTGATCGGTACACCACCAGTAGTCTTCCAGAGTCTCTCCCTTCCAGGCAAACACAGGGATACCTGCTTTTGCAATTGCGGCCGCAGCGTGATCCTGCGTGGAAAAAATATTACAACTTGCCCAGCGTACTTCAGCGCCAAGTTCCACCAGTGTTTCGATCAACACAGCGGTTTGAATGGTCATATGAAGGCTTCCTGTAACCCGGGCGCCTTTTAATGGTTTTAAAGGTCCAAACTTTTCCCGGATCGACATTAACCCGGGCATCTCCTTTTCTGCAATTTCAATTTCTTTTCTGCCAAATTCTGCCAATTTAATATCAGCAACTTTGTAATCAGTTTTTACTTTAGTGGCTACTGTCATTTTTTATCTTATAGATTTAATTAACATTTAAAAATTTGCCAAAGCTAACAATAATGTATAAAATCAGGGGCGATTTTTTTAACACCGAACACAACGAATTAATTTCCCATATCAGACAAGAATTTAATCCGCATCAAACGCACATCATCTTCTGTATATTCGTCTTCGCCCAGTTCTTCCAGTGCCTTTTCAATGGAATCGTCATGTGCTTCCCTGAAGTATTCAAAAATTTCGCCCTGGTGTTCTTCGTCCATTACGTCATTAATAAAATAATCGATATTTAGTTTTGTTCCTGAATTCACAATTACTTCCACTTCCGTAATTACATCTTTCAATTCCATTCCCAAAGCATCGGCGATATCGTCAAGGGCAATTTTTCGATCGATATTCTGGATAATGAACACTTTATTTTTCGATTTGTTCGCAACTGACCGTACTACCAAATCTTCCGGTCGTTCAATTTCGTTTTCTTCCACATATTTTTTTATGAGCTCTACAAACTCTTTTCCATAACGACGGGCTTTCCCCTGCCCCACACCCTGAATGTTCTGCAGCTCTTCCAACGTAATCGGATAATGGATTGACATGTCGGACAGGGAAGGATCCTGAAAAATAACAAACGGCGGGAGATCATGTTTTTTCGCAATCTTTTTTCTGAGTTCTTTTAAAATTCCATAAAGTTGCGGATCCCCGCTGGTAGCTCCCGAAGGCGCTCCGGCAATTATACCTGAATCTTCTTCCTCCTGGTAATCGTGGTTACGTACCAGCATAAAACTGTTTTCCTTTTTCAAAAATTCGTGGCCTTTGGGTGTTACTTTCAGCAGTCCGTAATTTTCTATGTCTTTATTGATTAACCCGGCTACCATCGACTGACGGAACACGGCATTCCAGAATCTTTCTTCATGGTCAGTTCCTGAACCAAATGAATTTAAGGTATAGTGTTTAAACGATTTAATTGCCGCTGTTTTATTCCCGATTAAAATATTGGCAACGTGATCTGCTTTGTATTTTTCGTTTACCTCCAGAATTGCCGTTAATGCGCGTGCCACTTCATCCCCGGCTTCTATCTTTTCCTTGGGATTCAGACAGTTATCACAGTTTCCACAATTTTCGTGTTCGTAATGTTCCCCAAAATAATTCAGCAAAATAATTCGCCGGCAAATGGCAGTTTCTGCATACGATACCGTGTCGAGAAGAAGTTGTTTGCCAATTTCCTGCTCGGCCACCGGCTTCCCGTGCATAAATTTTTCCAGTTTCTGAATGTCTTTATAACTATAAAAAGTAATACACTTTCCTTCCCCACCGTCGCGGCCGGCCCTCCCTGTTTCCTGGTAGTAACCTTCCAGGCTTTTAGGAATATCATAATGGATTACATACCTGACATCGGGTTTGTCGATTCCCATACCGAAGGCAATGGTCGCTACCATAACGTCCACTTCTTCCATCAAAAATTTATCCTGATTCCCTGACCGCGTCGCTGCATCCATTCCGGCATGGTAAGCCAGCGCCTTTATTCCATTTACCTGTAAGGTTTCGGTAAGTTCTTCCACTTTTTTCCGGCTCAGGCAATAAATAATCCCCGATTTGCCTTCGTTTTGCCTAATAAATTTTATGATTTGAGTTTCGGGTTTTACTTTTGGCCGAACTTCGTAATACAAATTGGCGCGGTTAAACGAAGCTTTAAAAACCCTTGCATCCAAAATACCAAGGTTTTTCTGAATATCGTGCTGAACTTTTGCGGTTGCAGTTGCCGTTAGCGCCACAATGGGCGAAGTACCAATTTCTTCGACAATGGGCCTGATCCGCCGGTACTCGGGCCTGAAATCGTGTCCCCATTCCGAGATGCAGTGTGCCTCATCGATAGCGTAAAATGATATCTTTATCTTTTTCAAAAATTCAATATTCTCCTCCTTGGTCAGCGATTCAGGTGCAACATAAAGCAATTTTGTCCTCCCTTCCTGAACGTCATTTTTTACTTCCTGAATGGCCGATTTCGATAAAGATGAATTTAAAAAGTGGGCCACATTGTCTTCGGCTTGCATTCCTCTAATGGAATCCACCTGGTTTTTCATCAATGCAATCAGTGGCGAAATAACGATGGCGGTACCTTCAAGCAACAATGCAGGTAACTGATAAATTAATGATTTGCCGCCTCCGGTGGGCATCAAAACAAATGTGTTGTTCCCCGACATCACACTTTTAACTGCTTCTTCCTGTTGACCTTTAAAACGGTCAAATCCAAAATAATAATGTAATTTATCTGTAAGTTTAATATCTGAATTCATAAAGTTTTCTTAATACCTTTTATTCCTCTCTCCAGTTCTTGATTTCTAAATTATTAAAAGTAAGTAAAATGACAATAGATTTTCTTTTTTTTTATGAATAAATCATTATTCGTTAAGATAAAATAGACAACTCAAAAATGACGAAATATGAAGAAGTGTTTATATTTGTGCTGTTTTAGAAAAAATTTGAAAAATGAGCGAAAGCCAGAACCGGGAAGAACAAACCACAAAAAAAAGAGGGAAAAAACCAGAACAGGCAGAGATGTCGTTTCTGGACCATTTGGAAGAATTACGCTGGCATATTATTAAATCAGCCATTGCTATTTCAGTTTTTGCCATCGTGGCGTTTATAATGAAAGGGTTCATTTTCGACACCATCATTCTCAAACCCAAAACGCCGGAATTCTGGACCAACCGGATGTTTGCACAATTAGCAGACATTTTACAAACAGAATCATTAAGAATCAATCAAAAGGAACTCAACCTGATCAGTATAAAAATGGCGGATCAGTTTATGATGCACATCTGGACTTCCATTATTGCAGGGTTTATTCTGGCTTCGCCTGTTGTTTTTTTTGAATTTTGGAGGTTTATTAAACCTGCGTTGTATGACAAGGAACGAAAACATGCTTCCGGAGCAGTTTTTTACACATCAATTCTTTTTATCCTTGGCGTACTTTTCGGTTATTATTTGATTGTTCCCCTTTCCATCGATTTTCTGAATACCTACAGTGTTAGCGATCAGGTTGTCAACCAAATTAATACCAAATCGTACATCGCTACAGTCACTTCTATTGTTATGGCCTCGGGAGTGGCATTTTTGCTTCCTATATTCTCGTATTTTCTGAGCAAGGTGGGTATTTTGACTCCCCAGTTTATGAAAACTTACAGAAGACATGCTTATGTTTTAATGCTCCTGCTTGCTGCGATTATCACGCCCCCCGACGTATTTAGCCAAATTATGGTATTCATCCCTTTGTTCATGTTGTATGAAGTCGGGATACTGATTTCTAAGCGTGTGGTTAAAAAACGTGAAAAAGAGATGAATGAAGCCTGATGCTTGTCGAAAATTACGTTATTTGCCTGAATGATTCTTCGCGCAGAAAATATTGTTAAAAAATACCGAAAAAGGACCGTTGTCAACGAGGTCAGTTTCGATGTGAAACAAGGTGAAATTGTGGGCCTGCTCGGGCCAAACGGAGCCGGGAAAACCACTTCATTTTATATGATCGTAGGATTAATCCAGCCCCTTTCAGGAAAAATATATCTCGATGACGAGGATATTACCAAACTTCCGGTTTACAAGAGGGCAAAAAAAGGCGTTGGTTACCTGGCACAAGAGGCATCGGTTTTCAGAAAATTAAGTATTGAGGATAATCTGAAAGCCGTTCTGGAAATGACCAACTACACCAAAGAATACCAAAAGGAAAAGCTGGAAACATTAATTGAAGAATTCGGGCTTCAGCATATTCGGAAAAGCAAAGGCGTACAACTTTCGGGTGGAGAACGCCGTCGTACCGAGATTGCCCGCGCCCTTGCCATCGACCCCAAATTTATCCTCCTCGACGAACCGTTTGCCGGAGTCGATCCCATTGCAGTGGAAGACATCCAGCAAATTGTTGTAAGGCTAAAAGAAAAAAATATTGGCGTTTTAATTACCGACCATAATGTACACGAAACTCTTTCGATTACTGATCGCTCCTATCTCCTTTTCGAGGGTTCGATTATGAAAGCCGGAACCGCTGAAGATTTGGCCAACGACGAGGATGTCCGGCGGGTTTATCTTGGACAGAATTTCGAATTACGATAGAATTAAATTCTTTACTGTACGCCGTAGAATTTTCGTTTTTTGATTTGCATATTCAAAAAACTTATTTTTCTTTGCAGCGCCAAATTAAAAAGCTTTTTTAACGTAGAAAAGCAAAATTCCGGCAGAAAAATTTCTTTGAAAATTTGGTGGATTACAAAAATGAAGTATTTTTGCAGTCCCAAAATCAAGGGAAAAACAGGATGGCCCGTTCGTCTAGCGGTTAGGACGCCAGATTTTCATTCTGGTAGCAGGGGTTCGATTCCCCTACGGGCTACAAAATTTAAAGGCACAAAATAAAAATGGCACATCACAAGTCAGCTTTAAAAAGGATTCGTCAAAACGAAAAGAAAAGGGTACACAATAAGTATTACGCCAAAACAACCCGTAATGCGATCAAGGCACTGCGTAATGTTTCTGACAAGGCAGAAGCTGAAAAACTGTATCCTTCAGTGGTTTCTATGATTGATAGACTTGCAAAAAAGAACATCATTCATAAAAACAAGGCCGCTAATCTGAAATCGAAATTGGCTGTTCAGGTCAACCAATTGTAAAACAACAAAATGTTCATCATAAATGAACCTCTCCGCTAACCGGGGAGGTTTTTTTTATGCAGTATTCTTTCGTCAGGCCCTTTTTCAAACCATTTAAAATGTTTACTTTTAAGCCAAGCTCCGTAACAAAATGAACGAATACAAAAAACTGAACATCAAAGAGTGGGCTGTTGAAGACCGGCCCCGCGAAAAACTTCTGGCCAACGGTCCGCGCTCACTAACCGACGCCGAACTTGTCGCCATTTTAATCAGCTCCGGAAATATAAATGAAACCGCAGTTGAACTGGCGCGGCGGATTTTATCGTCGGTGGGCAATAACCTGAATGATTTGGGACGACGAGGAATCGATTACCTGAAAACATTTAACGGGATTGGCGAAGCAAAGGCAGTAACTATTGTTGCCGCCCTTGAACTGGGAAAACGGAGAAAGGAAGCCGATGTGTTTGCCACCAGCAAAATTACAGGGAGTAAAGATGCGTTTGACTACCTGCTGCCGATCGTCAACGATTTAAACCACGAAGAATTCTGGGTGATGTTGCTCGACCGCGGAAATAAAATTCTCGATACATTTATGATTAGCCAGGGTGGAATTTCAGGAACCATTATCGACGTGCGGTTAATTCTGCGAAGGGCTTTGGAATTCAGGTCGAGCGGTATAATTTTATGCCACAACCACCCGTCGGGAACGCTGCAGGCGTCAGATGCCGACCTGAAGATTACACAAAAAATAAGCGATGCCGCAAAAATTATGGACATTTCGGTCCTCGACCATATCATAATCGGGCAAAACCGCTATCTTAGTCTGGCCGACGAAGGAATGTTGAATTAATCGAACTGTAACTGAAATGATCCTGATTTATTCCGAAAAAATTACTCCCCGGCTGGAGTACATCTCCCGTTTTATTTTTTCGGAAATCTTACAGGTTGAAAATCATTTTACAACCCAAATCGGAGAATTTTTGGAATCGGATTCCCCAAAACTGAATTATTCCCGACAAAAATTAAACGACGGATTCTATTTAAAACCTCACGGCCTTTTATCCCGTGAAGGGATTACACCGGTTGAAATCCTGCCGGTTGACGACGGCAGAGAGAATTACTTTTTTGAGTGCCCGGGGCATTCCGATTTTCCGTTCGATGTGCTGGCCGCTTCGTTTTATCTGGTAACCCGTTATGAAGAATATTTGGAGACCATTCGCGATAAATACGACCGCTACCCGGTTGAAAAAAGTATCCTTTCGAAACTAAACCTGCTGAAAAAGCCGGTGGTTGATATCTGGGCAAAGCTGCTGGCCGAAAAAATTCAGAAAAAATACCCTCAGTTTGATTTGTCTGGGCGAAAGCCCGCATTTATTTCCACCATCGATATTGACAATGCGTGGGGATATCTGCACAAAGGATTCTGGCGAACAGGCGGAGCTCTTTTTAAAGCCATCATAAATCAAAATTTTAATGAAATAGCCCAAAGAATAAAAGTTTTAACCGGAAAAGGAAACGATCCGTATGATACTTTTGGCTTTCTTGACCGTGTTTTTAAAGGGAACGAAAACAAAACCCGCTTTTTCTTTCTGGTCGGCGATTATGCCCGCTTCGATAAAAACAGTTCGCACAAAAACAGAAGTTTCAGGCGACTGATCCGGCAGGTATCTGACACTTATCCTACAGGAATTCATCCGTCTTTTTTTTCAGGGACAAAAAAAGGGCAGAGAAATCTTCAAAAGGAAATTGCCCGTCTCGGAAAAATAACGGGCAAAAAAATAATACGGAGCAGGCAGCATTTTTTGCGACTGACTTTGCCCGAAACCTACCGAAACCTTATTGCGGCCGGAATAACCGAGGATTATACGATGGGGCACGCCTCACAAACCGGATTTCGGGCCGGGACCTGCACCCCGTTTTATTTTTATGATTTGGCTGCAGAGGAAACAACAAACCTGAAAGTTGTCCCGTTTCAGGTGATGGATGTAACCATGCGCGACTATATGAAACTGTCGCCCGAGGAAACAGAACGCGAGATTGAGCAGTTGATGGACGAAGTAAAAAAAGCAGGCGGAACTTTTGTAAGCATCTGGCACAACGAAACCGTAACTGATTCAGACAGATGGAAAGGTTACCGGGCGGTATTCGAAAAAATGAACCAAACCGGTTTTACGTGGTAAAATGAGTGCACAACAGGAAATACGACGTTTGAAAAACAGGGAGATCGACTACGCTAAATGGGACGATTGCATTCAGAATGCGGCAAACGGAAATCTTTATGCCAAATCGTGGTACCTCGATGTCGTGAGTCCGGAATGGGAGGCGTTGATTTGGGACGATTATGAATTTGTGATGCCGCTTCCTTACAGGAAGAAACTTGGAATCAGTTACCTGTACCAGCCCCTGTATTGTCAGCAACTCGGAATTTTCCCGAAGCCTCCTGCCGATATCGCTATGGAATTTTTCAATACCATAACCCAAAACTACAGCTATTTCGATATTCAGCTCAACGCCTCGAACCTGCCTCCCAAAAATTTCAGAAAAATACAACCACTCCCCCGGAAAAATTTTTTGCTTCACCTCGGTACCGATTACGAGGTTATTTATTCGGGTTATTCAACCAATACCAAACGTAACCTGGCCAAAGCGAGCAAAAACAACCTGGGACTTTTGCCGGGGATCAGCCTCGAAGAATACATGAAGTTTAAAGCGGCAAATTTACCCGTTAAGCTCAGCGCAGGGAAACTGAAAAATCTCAGACAGTTGATTGCTTTCGGACAGCACAAAGGCTTTGGCCGGATTTACGGTGTTTATTCTCCGGCAAACGAGTTGTGTGCCGCTGTTTATTTTTGTCGCTTTAAGGAACGTGTGATTTATATGAATGCTGTCTCCAACGAACAAGGAAAAAAGTTGGGGGCAATGCCGTTTCTTATCGATAATTTCATCAGGGAAAACGCGGACAGAAATTTAACTATTGATTTCGAAGGATCGATGATTCCCGGTGTAGCAAGATTTTACGAAGGATTTGGTGCTTCGCCGGAAACCTATTACCGGATAAGAAGTAAAAGGCTACCTTTCCCAATAAAATTACTCAGGTATATTAAATCATGAACCGGCTGATAATTAAAAAAATGTTCTATTGGATGTCCAGGCCGTTTCCTTTGAAATGGATTCGGCAGTTATCCGGTCAGAATTTTATATTTCCGTTTTACCATTTAATTTCCGATACTCCTTCGCCTTGCGTTAAGCACCTTTTCCCGGTTTTATCCGAAAATCAGTTCCGTAAGGATTTGGATTTTCTTCTTACTCATTTTTCTCCGGCAGGCTTCGACGAGGTACTCCGTTTTGTTGAAAATGGCAAGAAGCAAAAAAAGCCCCATTTTTTTCTCAGTTTCGACGATGGTTTTTCAGAATGTTTCAGCATAGTTGCCCCCATTTTGAAAGAGAAAGGGGTGCCTGCCGCTTTTTTTATTAACCCTGCATTTGTTGGAAACAGGCAATTGTCTCACCGGCAAAAGGTGAGTCTTCTCGTCGAAAAGGGACTGCGATCATCTTCCCCCGGCTTGCTGAATAGAGCTGCAAATCTGGCCGGCATACCCATTTCGAAACCCGGTGATTTTGTAAGGATGGTAAAGAAATTTACCATCAACGATTCTAAAAAAATAGATGCAATTGCAGCTTTGTTCAAAATCGATTTCGAACAAGAACTCAGGAAATTTCGGCCATATATGAACCTTTCTGAAATCCGGCAACTTCAATTCGACGGGTTTACGATTGGCTCGCACAGTTATGAGCATCCGGAGTTTGATGGCCTTACGGAACAAAAAATGAAATCGGAAATCGATCAGAGTTTTCAATTTATTGTGGCAAATCTGAACTCGAAACACAAAGTATTCTCATTTCCTTTCAGCGACTTAGGCGTACCGTCATCCTTTTTCGCTTACCTCTCCAACGAGGCAGATGTGGAAATAAGTTTTGGTACTTCGGGAATTAAACGTGATGAAGCCCCTCACCACCTTCAGCGTATACCTCTCGAAATACCCGGGTTTAATGGTGCTGAGGTCATTATTCGTTCAGAGTATTTTTACTATCTTGGCAAAGCATTAGCCGGAAAAAATCTGGTAAAAAGAAAATGAATCTGATTCAAAAATATCTCGACGCATTTACCCGGTTTGGCAACAACGGCGCTTTTTGTCTGGAAAAAAGAATCTATACGTACCGGGAATTTTTGTCATTTATAAATGGTAGCCGTGCGTTGCTCGAATCACAACCCTGTTTCAAGCCCCAAAAACCTGTGGGAGTGCTGTGTAACGAGTTCCCTGAAACATACGCAGCCGTTTTTGCCATCTGGTTTTCGGGCGGTATATTTGTACCTCTGAACCCGTCAGTTCCGGTAATTGTAAACGAAAAAATTATACATAAATACAACATCGAATTTGTCCTCCAGGCCGGCGATAATACAAATAAACTTGATTTTAAAGAAGTTACGGTTTTGAACAACAGAAAAGTCTCTTCGGAAGAAGTGGCCCCTCTTTTTTCTTGGGATGAAAGTCAGATATTGTACGTTTTAAATACTTCTGGCAGTACCGGGATTCCCAAAAATGTGCCTATTACATTGAAAAATGTGACAGCTTTTCTTGATGGGTTTTTCGAAAAATTCCCGGAACTAAATGCTTCCGATAATTTTTTACAAACTTACGAATTAACGGCTGATGCTGCTTTTACCGGGTATTTGGTCCCTTTTCTGCTTGGAGCGACAGTATTTTCGGTGCCGCACAGCGCGTTTAAACCTTTTGCCGTAGCAAAAATCCTTTCAGAAAAACCGATAACCTGGGTCAAGTCGACCCCCTCTCTGTTGGCTTGTTTAAGGCCGTTCTTTTCGTCGTTTCACCTGCCCGGAATAAAACATTTTCATTTTGGCGGAGAAGCACTTCCTGCCGATATGGTTACCGAATGGAGGAGATGTGTACCCAACGCCGAAATTTCAAATGGCTACGGTCCAACTGAAACTACCGTTACGGCTACCTTTTTTAAGTGCCCGCCAGGAGAACCTTTGAAAGAAAAAAATAACGTAGTTAGTATTGGCCAGCCTTTAAAAAGAGTGGAGATAAACATTCAAAAAACAACTGATGGAAAAGAAGCAACCGGCGAACTGTATATTGGCGGTACGCAGATGATGGAAGGATATTGGTTTACTGAAAGGCAGCCTTTCAAAACAATTGAAATAGACGGGCGCAGACAAAAATTTTATCCCACTGGCGACCAGATTCAGCAGGACGACGAAGGTTATCTCTACTTTATGGGCCGGCTCGACGACCAGGTAAAAATTAATGGTTACCGCATAGACTTGATTGAAGTTGAAAACGATGTCAGGAAAATTGCCAAAGTTACCGGAAACGTGGCCGCTGTTGCGGTTGAAAAATCAATAGGGATGAAACAATTGGTGGTGTTTATCGAAAATTACCAGGGAACCGGGGACGAAATTATAAAAAAGATGGCCTTTCATTTTCCGCAATATAAAATCCCGGAAAGGATAATCGGAGTATCAAAATTTCCGTTGAACAGCTCCGGGAAAACCGATAAAAAAATGCTTGTTTCACTATTTCTTTCAATGTAAAAAATGGATGAAAATATAAATAACCTGTTCTGTTTTTATCGGGAAGCAGGAGCATCCCCTTCTGTATTACTGGTTGAGAAAGAACAATTCAGTGTTGTCAGCGAAAAAAAAAATGGCTGGCCGCAAATGGTTTTCGAAATTAATTTTTCAGAAAATCCTGCATTAGCAGTAAGCCGGGTTTTGTCGGAAATCGTGAAACAACATCTTCCCGGATTTGCCCTTTGCGATGCCGCTTTATTTGGCGCCAAAGAACTGGATTATCTCCGCCGGGAAGGAATTTATCCTGTAAAAACGTGGACACTCATGGATACGGCGCCCGGAATCCCCGGTATCGGGCAGCGTTCAGAAAATATTGAAATCAGGAAATTAAATACCCCTGAAGAACTTAATGCCTTCGCGGGTTTGGTGAATGCCGAATTGTTGCAATCGACAAAATTTGATCCGGAACTGGCGAAAGAACTCAGAACAAAAGGCGGGTCCAGCTTTTACGGCTTGTTCGTTACCGGCAAGCTGGTTAGCGTCCTTCTTGCTTTTTCTGAAACAAAAGTTACCGGGCTTTATTTTATTGCGACAAATCCGGCATACCGGAGACAAGGCTTGGCCTCATGTTTAATCCGGCATGTAATTGATGCGTGCCACCCGACAACAAAAAAAATAGTTTTACAAGCGGTACCCGGGGCAGTTCCTTTATACACACATTTGGGTTTTGTACCGCGGGGCAAACTGGTTATTTTTTGGAAAAGATAGTGTATGAAAACGAGCATAATACATATCTCACCCTGAATACTGTTGTAAATATTTACGCGGGCGACTGTAATACACAAAAATCTTGTACACATGAAAAGAGAAGAAATAGTAAAAAAAACACTGGCAGTTTTCCAAACAATTTTTGGAAAGATTGAACATTTAAACGAACAAATTTCTGCCGACGATATTGATAAATGGGATTCGCTGAACCACGTAATTCTGATTCAGGAACTGGAAAAGGCTTTCGGGATGAAGTTCGATCTGTTTGAAATTATTGAAATCAAAGACGTGACTGGCCTGGTTGATCATATTTACTCAAAAAGCAACGAATGAGAATAAAGGAAATAACAGTGGGAGAATTGCCCGGCTTTATAAAGAGTGAAGAATTTGCAACGCTCGAACCCAAACCAATTACTCCGTTAAGGGCAATTTCGCAATTTAAAAATCCTGCTGCCCGGCCTGAAAATAAGGCATTGGTTTTTGCCGCCGAAAACAATACTTTGCTTGCGTTTGCAGGCTTACTTCCGCAAGCGATGCCAGGGACTAATGAACCTGTTTTTTCCAACTCGGGCTGGTGGGCGCACCCACGATTGGGGCGCAAATTTGGGTTGCCCATATTCTTAAAAGCCTTCAGTATTTGCAACCAGCGGATGTTTCTTACCGACTGCACAGCTCACACCAAATCAATTCTTGAGAAAACAGGATTGTTTACATTCTCACCGGAGATTACAGGCAGCCGGTTTTTTCTTCGTTTCTACTCGGGGGACTGGCTGCGCCGGAAAGGGAAAAACCGGTTGATTTCTGCTTTGTTTTCATTTGTCGATAAAAGCCTGAATGCTTTGTTTGACCTTCGTTTTTTTTTCCTGCTAAATAAAAACCTTACGAAAAAGTATTCAATAAGCGCCAGTAACACTCTCAATACCAGTCATGCTGCTTTTATAGAGAAACATCCGGGCAGCAGCTTTTTAAAGCAGGACAGCGCCAAACTGAACTGGGCAGTACAAAACCCGTGGATTACCACGAAAAAAGAGGAACCTGGCATTTCATACCCATTTACTTACCGTGTTGAAAATTTTAAACAGGAATTTTTGGAGATAAAAAAAGGCGGGGAAATAGTTGCGTTACTGCTCCTGTCTGTCCGCGACAATCATGCTTCTGTTCCTTTTATTTATTTCGAAAAAGAATTGCTGGACGATGTAGCGCAGGTTCTATGGCGCTATTTGTTTCAAATCAAATCATACAGCCTCGTTGTTTTTTTTCCTGAACTCAGGAATGCACTCCGGAAAACAGGAAAAATGTGGCTGTTTCAAAAAAATATTAACCGGTTTGCCGGTTATTCAAAACAAATGAATTCTATTTTTACAGAAAAAAAATATTTCTTCCAGGATGGGGAAGGAGATGTAGTTTTTACTTAAATAATTATTGTTCGATGGAAATAAAAATCTTAGGCAACAATCACTCTATTTTAGATCAATACCTGGCCGAAATCAGGGACATTTCAATTCAGACCGATCCGCTCCGCTTTCGTGAAAATTTATACCGTATCGGAGAATATTTTGCTTTTGAAATCAGTAAGGAACTAAAATTTGTGGTGAGCGAAGTTACGACGCCGCTGGGAGTTGCGCGGGTTCCTGTACTGGATAAACAGCCGGTTCTGGCTACCATTTTACGCGCCGGTTTGCCCATGCACAACGGTTTGCTTAAAATATTCGATCGGGCTGAGAACTGCTTTATTTCTGCTTTTCGTAAATACACTGAAAAAGGACAGTTTGAAATAGAATTTGAATATATGGCTTCTCCGTCGCTGGAAAACAAGGTAGTTATTCTTTCCGACCCGATGCTGGCTTCGGGAAAATCGATGGAAATCGGGTACGAAGCTTTATTCAGCAAAGGAAAACCGTCGCATGTTCATTTGGTTTCCATCATTGCCAGCCGCCAGGGGGTCGATTACATTTCGAAAAATATTAACCACGGAAATGTTACTCTTTGGCTGGGTGCAGTTGATGAAGGAATGACCTCGAAATCGTATATTGTACCTGGACTGGGAGATGCCGGAGATTTGGCTTACGGCGAAAAAATCGATTCAAAATAAAAAAACCGGGAGTTCCCGGCTTCTTTGTTTTTTCGTTGATAATTAAAAATAGACTTCTACATTGACACTGTCCCTGTCGAAACCTTTATTTTTTAGAATTTCCATCGCATCGAAAATCATGTCGCTGTTTCCGCAGAGATAGAAGCAGGTATTTTTATCAAAATCAGCTTGTTGCATATAGTCGGTCAAGCGCCCTTTAAAATCTCCATTGTCGTCACGCGAAGTACACAATACCACTCTGCTTTTCTCAAAATGATCAATTTCGTACGCTTCGTTGACATATCGTATCCCGTGAATGAGCTGGTAATTGAGTTCCGGATAACTTTTAACCATACTGTGAAAAGGAGCAATTCCGGTCCCGCTGGCAATAAACACATGTTGGTGTGTATCCAGTTTTTTCAAGTCCAGCCCAAATTTTCCAAATGGCCCGTGAACCTCAACTAAATCTCCTTTTTTCAGGTGTTTTAGTTTTGGTGAAAAATATCCACCCTCCACTTCTTTAACAAGCAGCTCAAGATTTTCACCTTCTTCTGCACTGTAAATGGAGTATTCCCGGCTTTGGTAATCACCCAGAATTGAAAGTGAAATATGCTGCCCGGGAATAAACTTAAACCTGCTCTTTGGTAAACTCAAAACGAACGTATTCTCAGTTAGATTTTTAATTCCGACAACTTTATAATAGTGTGTGTCAATCTGTACTTCTGGTTTCATGTCTATTGTCATGGTGTATATAATTTTAATTTGTGCAAAAATAATATCCGGAATACAATAAAAGACATACGAGTATTTTATTTTACCGGTAATTACAGAGAATTAACCGATTTTTAACGCAATTGTTCGATGAAGCGGCCTACATTTAGTAAAATTTTTTGGAATAATAGTTGTTATCAGATATTTCATTCAAAAAAAGCCAATTTTTTAAAACAATTAAACTCATGAAAACAATCATCGCTTACGCAACAACCCACGGTTGTACAGAAAAAACAGCATTGGAATTAAAAGATCACCTGGGTGGAGAAGTTACCCTAATAAACCTGAAAAAGAATCCTGCTCCGGTTATCGATAATTTCGACAGGATCATAATTGGCGGTTCAATTCATGCCGGGCAGATTCAGAAAAAAGTAAAAGAGTTTTGCGTAAAAAATCTGAATACGTTACAAACCAAAGAACTGGGACTTTTTATATGTTGTATGGAACATGGCGAGGTAGCCGGAAAACAATTTTCTGAGGCTTTTCCTGAAGAGTTACAACGCCACGCTAAATCGACAGCCATCTTTGGCGGTGAATTCGATTTTGAGAAAATGAATTTTCTGGAAAAATTGATCGTCAAGAAAGTGGCGCGTGTAAAACAAAGCACTTCAAAAATTGACCAGCAGGCCATCCGAAAATTTTCGAAAAGAATGGATAGAATTTTTAATCCATTCCTGTTTCTGGCTTAAAAATTAAGATAAAATTCGCCGGTTAGTTTTTTATATTCAGGTGTAAAATCGACAATATCATCCCTGTGAATATGTAAACAGTCCTTAATCGGGGCTGTTTTATTTTTGCCAAACTCCATCAAATAACGATGAACCTGTTTCTGGCTGTTCGGCCTCACTTCAGTCAGCCTGTTCAAATACAATCCATCCCGGGCGGCCAATTCAATAAAAGTCTGCGCAGGCGCCACCGGGAGAATAACAGCAAGCCTGCCATTCTGATCGAGCAATCTAATACTCCCTTCAATTAAATCGGAAAAAGGCAGGAGGTCGTTGTGTTTGGCAATGGCCAGCCTGTTGTTTTTCGATTTCTGATTGTTAACAAAAAACGGCGGGTTTGAAATAATCAAATCAAACCCGGGTGAGGCAGTTTCCGAATAGTTCTGGAAAGGCAAATTAATAATCGTAATACGGTTGCTCCAGGGCGAATCGGCACAGTTTTGGGCCGCTTCGTCAGCCGCATTTTTGTCCAGTTCAATCCCGGTTATCTGCTCGGCCAAGCGTTGTGCCATCATCAGTGCAATCAGGCCAGTTCCTGTCCCCACATCCAAAATACGCCGGGCTTTGTTCAGGTTAACCCATGCGCCCAAAAGAACCCCGTCGGTGCCCACCTTCATGGCCGACATTTCCTGGATAATTTTAAATTGTTTAAACTGAAAATAGTTATTCCTGCCCATATCAAAAACGTTCAAAAACTCCAAGCCCAAAAAGGGCAAAATCGTATTTTACCGGGTCGTCCAGGTCAAAATTACGAAGCGCCGCAGTAACTTCTTCCACGGCTTTCCAATCGTTTTGTTTGCGGGTCAAAAGGGTTAGTTTGCGGGCAACATTTCCGGTGTGCACATCTAATGGCAGCATCAACGCCGAAACCGGAATGTTGTTCCAAAGCCCAAAATCGACACCGCTTTTATCCCGGCGTACCATCCAGCGTAAAAACATGTTCAGGCGTTTGGCCGAAGCGCCTTTCGAAACATCGGCAATGTGTTTTCGGGTGCGCTCGCCGACGGGTTCAAAAAAAACCGTATGAAAATATTCGAATGAAGACTTAACCGTTTTCCCTTTTTGAAAACCTTCTCCGAAAACAGACGACAACCCGCCGTAATTTTTATAGATATTCTCAAGGGAACGGACAAAATAGATACAATCGTTGCCATTGAACGTGCGGTGTACAAACCGGTTTAGTGTCTGCTGTTCCGAACCGGATGAATTTAAAATAAAATCGTGAGGCTGGTTTTCCATAAGTGCCATCAGTTTTTGGGCATTTTTTATAATGCCCGGGCGGCTTCCCCAGGAAATAGTGGCTGTTAAAAAGGCAGCAATTTCAATGTCTTCTTTTTCTGAAAAACTTTTGGGAACCTGAATCGGGTCTGTTTCAATAAAAAATGGCTGGTTGTATTGAACGACCTTCTCGTCCAGAAAAACTTTCAAATCTGCACAATTGCCCAATTTCATAAACTTCCGGTCATACAATTATTCCGTCCCGGATATGAATAATTTTATCCGAGCGTTCTGCAAAATTATCATCGTGGGTAACAATAATAAATGTCTGCCCGAAATCGTCGCGCAGTTTAAAAAGGAGGTCATGCAAATCGTCGCGGTTGGCCGAGTCGAGGTTTCCCGATGGTTCGTCGGCTAAAACCACCGACGGGTTGTTAACAAGCGCCCGCGCCACGGCTACGCGCTGTTTCTCTCCACCCGAAAGTTCGGAAGGTTTATGCTGAATACGATCGGTTAAACCCAGGTAGCCGAGAAGAGCGAGCGCTTTTTTTTCGGCCTCCGGTTTCGGTACCCGGGCTATAAATGCCGGAATACAGACATTTTCGAGCGCCGTAAACTCAGGCAGCAAATGGTGAAACTGAAATACAAAACCGATTTCTTTGTTTCTGAAAGCGGAAAGTTCATTCTCGGAAAAGGCAGAAATTTTTTTTTTGTGAAAGTAAATCTCGCCACTGTCGGGTTTACCCAGGGTTCCCAGAATCTGGAGCAGTGTTGTTTTACCGGCGCCGCTGGCCCCAACAATCGAATATATTTTCCCCTGAGGAATTTCGAGGTTGATCCCCTTTAAAACCTCCAGGGCCCCAAACGATTTTTTTATATTTTCAGCTTTGATCAAAATTAGTCCTCAAACTGGTCGGTAATTCCGCGTTTAATTTCGCTGGTCTCTTTATTAACGGTAGAAGTTACATCGTTGATATCTTTTTTAATATCCGATGTTTGTTCGTCAAGTTCTCTTTTAATTTCGTTGGTTGCTTTTTTAAATTCGCGCATTCCTTTTCCCAGTGTTTTGGCAATATCGGGAATGGCCTTCGATCCAAAAAAAAGAAGGGCCAGAAGCATTACCAAAACAAGTTCCCCGCCGCTTATGAATAAAATATAGTTTGTCATTCCTGTTTATTTAACCCGACAAATATACAAATTGAGTTGGTGCATCATTCAAAAAAAGAACAAAAAAAAGAAGGTTTCAAGGGTGTTGTTACAACCGTGCCCGTAAGGTTTTTATCGCAAAAAAGGCCGCCCCCCGAAGGAGACAGCCCTTTTTACATGTATATTATCCGAATTGATTGATTTTTACGCCAGTTTCTTTCTGAATTTATTGATAGCTTCGTAAACGACCGGGCTGGCAACAAAAATGGAAGAATAGGTTCCGACGCCAATTCCTATCAGTAGCGCAAATATAAATCCGCGAAGATTGGCCCCTCCAAAAAGGAAAATGACCAGCAACACCACCAATGTAGTCAGCGATGTATTCATGGTACGGCGAAGGGTACTGTTCATGGCATGATTCATATTATCGTGGAGTTCTCGTTTCGGGTACAACTTCAGGTATTCGCGGATACGGTCGTACACAATTACCGTGTCGTTGATAGAATACCCGATAACTGTTAATATTGCCGCGATAAACGCCTGGTCGATTTCGAGCGAGAAGGGCAGTATCCCGTGAAATACCGAGAAAAACCCGAGTGTGATAATGGCATCGTGCGCCAGCGAAACAACCCCGCCCAAACCATATTTCCAGTTGCTGAACCTGACCATAATATAAAGGAAGATGATTAACAAAGAGAACACAATCGCAATTATGGCATCCTTTTTAATATCGTCGGAAATGGTTGGCCCCACTTTTTGTGAACTCATCCGGTAATCGTCAATAAACTTCTCATACGAGACATCGCCCAGAAATCCTCCGTTTTTCAACCCATTGTAAAGCGCCTGCTCTACTGCGTTATCCACATTGTCCGACAAGTCGTCGATTTTATATTTGGTAACAATACGCACCTGGTTGTCGGAGCCAAATGTTTTTACTTCGGGCGCCGAACCAAATTCAACAGCCAAAGCACTTTGTACATCGGCCACTTTTACATCCTGATCAAACCGGACGGTGTAGGTCCGCCCACCCTGGAAGTCAACCCCGAAATTAAATCCGCGTACTACAAACGAAATCAGGGAAATGGCAATCAGTGAACCTGAAATAATGTAGGCCACCTTCCGTTTTTCAAGAAACTTGATTTTGGGACTGGCCAGCCAGTTTTCCGTAATTTTTGCAGTGAATGTAATTTTACGGTTGTGACTTAACTGCCATTCAAAAATCAAACGGGTCAAAAATATGGCTGTAAACAACGAAGTTGCAATACCGACCATTAACGTAGTTGCGAACCCTTTGATAGGCCCCGAACCAAAAACATACAGTACAACCCCGGTCAAAAAGGTGGTTACCTGTCCGTCGATAATAGCAGAGTAGGCATTTTTATAACCATCGGCAATGGCAAGTTTAATTCCTTTACCGGCCCTGAGTTCTTCCTGCACCCTCTCATAAATAATTACGTTGGCATCTACAGCCATCCCCATAGTAAGAACAATACCGGCGATACCGGGCAGTGTCAGAACTGCGCCCAGTGAAGCCAAAATTCCGAACAGGAAAAACAGGTTGGCCAACAAAGCCACGTTTGCTGAAAGACCTGCTTTTTTGCTGTAGAAAAACAACATATAAGCCAAAACCGCTACAAACGCAACAAGGAATGAATACATCCCTGCGTTGATGGATTCCCTTCCCAGCGACGGGCCAACAATTTGTTCCTCCACAATTCTGGCAGGGGCGGGCATTTTACCCGACTTCAAAACGTTGGCAAGGTCTTTTGCTTCTTCTATACTTTCCAAACCGGTAATACTCGAACGTCCGCCCGAAATTTCATTCTGAACGGTTGGGAAAGAACGTACATAATCGTCGAGAACAATAGCAATCGATTTTCCGATGTTTTCCTTGGTCATCCGCTGCCAGGTCTTTGCACCTTCTGCGTTCATACTCATGGCAACTTCAGGGTTCGAGCCCATTTGGTCGAAATCCTGGCGCGCATCAGTAATAACACCACCATCGAGCGGGGCGCGCCCATCGCGCGATGTAACTTTCAACGCAATCAAACGGTAATAATTTCCGGCTTCGTCAACCGGTTTGGCTGTCCAGCGGAACATCATATTTCGTGGGAAAATACTTCTTATTTGTTCCATGTTCAGGTATGCATTTACCTGTGCAGTGTCCTTCGAATGCGACATACCCACCACCGGGCCGGGAAACAATTGCCCGGTCTGGTCAGTACTTGGGTTTAAAACGGCAAACAACGGAAACTCCTTTTTGAAATTGGCCAGGTTGTCGAGGCCGGCCGTTGTAGAATCTTTTCCAGCGCCTGATTCCAGTTCTGAAAGAAGCGAACTTTCGGTTTGTGTTGTGTCGGCTTCTGCAGGTTCGGTAACGCCAGCTCCGGCGGCAGTATCAGCCGAAATTGTATCACCTGCGGTCAAAGCCTGCATATCTTTCAATTTCTGGTTCGCAGCCAGCATATACTGGTAAACTTCCTGGTTTTCGTAAGTCTCCCAGAATTCAAGCGAGGCGGTTCCCTGCAGGAGGTTACGCACCCTGGCCTGGTCTTTTACCCCGGGCAACTCAACCAAAATACGTCCTTTGGTTTGTAATTGCTGAATATTGGGCTGGGCCACACCAAAACGGTCGATACGGGTACGCAGAATGTTGAATGAGTTGTCGATGGCGGCATCGGTTTCTTCCCTGATGACATCGAGTACTTCGGCGTTGGTTGTGTTGAAATTGATCCGGTCGCGTAATTCCAGCGTGTTAAAAACAGAAGCCAGTTTCGCATTCGGATCGATCTCTTCAAACGCCTGTCCGAAAAGAGTAACATAATCGGCCTGGCTGTTGCGCTGAAGTTCGGTTGCGCGGGCCAGTGCAGCATTAAAAGTGGAATCGGGACTGTAATTCGACATCGCCCTTACCAAATCGACCACCGAAACCTCCAGGGTTACGTTCATCCCGCCTTTCAGGTCGAGGCCCAGGTTCATTTCCAGCTCTTTTACCTCTTTGTAGGTGAATTTTTTCAGGCCCAAAAAGTTGTAAGCCACTTCGCCCGAAATTGAATCCAGATAAGCAAATTCCTTATCCGGATCGCCTTGTGCATATTCAACGGCAGCTTTTTCAATCTGTTTGGCTTTCCAGGTAAATGTAAGCTGGTAAAGACAAACCGCTGCAAGAAGAATCGCAAATGTTAGAATCGCTCCTTTGTTTTGCATTTCATTTCAGTTTTTTAAATTATACTTTGTTTTTGAATTTATTTACGCCGAAGTTGTGGAAGTATACTTCCACTTTTCCTTTTCAAAATGATTTAAATCAGAAAAGTCCGAACAGAACTATTCGGAGAATATTACGAAATCAACGGATCATCGTCGTCGGGGAAAACACAGTAGTAGTCCCTCACCGCCAGAATGTGGCACGACAAAACGGAAGTTATTTTTGGGTTCTTTGCTTCCGCTTTTAAAACCTGGTAATTGCGTAACTGGTGATATTTTTGCAAAAACTTGTCGTGCGACTGCTGAAACAATTTTCTGTCGGGAGCCTTTTGCAACGGAGTTTTGGCATTACAATTACTAAACACCTGGTTCACTACATAAACCGTGCTGTGTTCTTCCGACGATTGTTCTGTTGAAGCCTGAATTTCATCCAACTTCACCTGGTTCTTTTCAAGGTAAATATCGAGCAACGATGCAAAACCAATGGCTGTGACAAAAATCAGCAACCGGACAACCAGTTTTTTCGATATTTTACTTCTGAATTTCAAACCTTTATTTTTTGAGCGGAGCAAATATACCGAAACATTTCAGGTTTGCAAAAACGGAGCTTGTAATTTTCAGGCAATTCATTTATTTTGAAAGGTATGAAACAACTTTTCGTTTATGGCACACTGATGTTTCCCGAAATACGTGAAAAACTCACCGGGAAGACGTTTAAAACGTCTCCCGCCTTACTGCCGGGATACCGGCGAACAAAGGTGAAAGACGCTGATTATCCGGCCATCGTTAAAAACCCGGACGCGGAAGTGGAAGGGATATTACTGGAGGATGTTGATGAACAAACCATTGAAATACTTTCTTTTTTCGAAGGTGATGAGTATAAAACACAATATGTGGAAGTATTCTCCGGTAACCGAAAAATACCGGCCCTGACATTTGTGTGGGCAACCCGTGAAAAACTTCTCCCGGACGAAGACTGGGATATAACTGAATTTGAGGCAGGGTCGCTAAAATTGTATGTCAAAAAAATCGTACCTGAAACAGTGGCTCGGTTCCGGCAAAAATTATAGCGGATCGATCTTCATGATTTTTCTTTTATAATCGATGAGCGCATGGTGTTTTGAAAGGAAATCGCCGCCGATTAACCCGCAGATTTCGAGGTCGGTCGCTCTTTTATACAATTCGTTGATATGTGATAAATCGAGCAATGCCACTTTCATTTTTCCCGTTTTAAGTTTACCCAGCGAAAACGGGCTCAAAATGCCGAGGGTCGTTTCAACGGGTTTTTCCCCAATTCCCGCCGAATGGATTTCTTCCCCGTTTTCTGCTGAAACCGAATAATATTTTTCCAGGTTTTTGTCGAACACGGTTTTTGAAGCGCCGGTGTCGATGGCCCAGTTTCCGGTTGCCCCGTCAGGGAAAGTGCAGGTGGCAATCAGGTGGAAATTCCCAGTTTCCAATTCAATAAGTTTCAGCGGTATTTTGATCTTCATTTTTCAAAAATAGATAAAAAAAACGGCTGGTCCGAAACAACCAGCCGTTCAATATAGCTTTATACAATATTCTTACAAAATGTGCATTCCATCCAAAACGTCCATCACACTTTTTACTGCATTGGCCGAGTCGAACAACAGTTGTTTTTCGTCGTCGTTCAGCGCTACTTCAATAATTTGTTCAACACCGTTTTTGCCCAGTTTTACCGGAGCGCCAACAAACATGTTGTTTAAACCATATTCGCCTTCGAGTTTTACACAGCAGGGGAAAATACGTTTTTGGTCCATCACAATAGCCTCAACCATTTGCGCAGCCGCCGAACCCGGAGCGTACCATGCTGAAGTGCCCATTAAATTTACCAGTTCACCTCCACCCGATTTGGTGCGTTCAACAATGGCGTTCAGTTTTTTACTGTCAATCAATTCAGTAACCGGAATCCCTGAAACAGTAGTATAACGCGGCAGCGGAACCATTGTGTCGCCGTGGCCGCCCATCAGCAACGCCTGTATATCGCGTGGCGACACGTCCAAAGCTTCGGCCAGAAAAGCGCGGTAGCGGGCAGTGTCCAGAATTCCGGCCATTCCCATCACTTCGGCCCTTGGTTTTTTGGCAGTTATATAAGCCGCATAAGTCATCACATCCAACGGATTGGAAACAATAATAATTTTTGCTTTCGGCGAATATTTAACCACATTTTCGGTGACATGTTTTACAATACCGGCATTGATTGAAATTAAATCGTCCCGGCTCATTCCAGGTTTGCGAGGAACGCCCGAAGTAATTACTACCACTTCCGAACCGGCAGTTTTTGAATAATCGTTGGTAGAACCAACCAAACGCGAGTCATAATAATTGATAGGGGCCGTTTGCCACAAATCCAGGGCTTTTCCTTCCGAGATGCCTTCTTTAATATCGAGCAGGACTACTTCCTGAACAATATTTTTTTCGGCAACAATCTGTGCACAGGTTGCACCTACATTACCAGCTCCGACTACTGTTACTTTCATTTTGACTATGAGTTTTTTACGTTTTTAATCTACTATATATAAACAACAAAAATCCAGTTTGTTTTTGCGAAGCGCAAAGATAATTGATTTTATTGATGTTGAAAACAGAATAGCCCTGTAAAACCCGGCTTAACGATTTAGTAAAATCTGCACCCGTTTTCCCTCAAACTTTGTCGGTTAGTTCAGCCAGTAGGTAACTTTAAAAACAAGCGCCCGGTTACGCGAATTCCAGCTTCCGGGAATATAGTTGTCGGTATAAACCACAAAAAAATCGGAAACAGGTTGGTAACGCCATTGCAAACGCATGTTAATATTCATATTGTCGATTTGTTCGTTGTATTGAACAAAGGTTGACCAGAACAGTTTGTCGGTAAAAGTTATATCGAGTTTTGGCCCAACCAGCCAGAATTTGGTGTGCGGGAAGGGCTGCGACAAATTCATGTCGGTATAATTAAAGTTCACCGCAAGATTGATGTAAGGTTGGTACCGGTATCCCAACTCTCCTTCAACATACTGAATTTTTCCACTGTAAAAACTGCCTTTTGCCACCTCTGCGGTCCAGCTAAAAAGGTTTTTCCGTGTTGAAATATAATTTATAAAAGCTCCTCCGAAATTATATTCCGAACCAGCTGCCAGAAAATGATCGCTGACGTGTGTCGGATCAAAATCCTCTTCCAGCTTTACAAAAAAGTCTTTGTAACCCATAACCAGATGCGACATATTCTGAAATTCGAACTGGTAGCTGTACATATTTTCATGTTCAATTTTTTTGTACCCGGGATCAAAATAATACATCAGGTCGAAACCGGCTCCGTGGCTTACCACCCTTTTATTGGGGACAAAAAGATAGGTAAACTCGGGACTGACAAAATTGAACCCGGTCCGCTGGATATAACCTACCTCGGCAAGGTAATTTTCGCCCACCGAACGCTGGACTAATTGCGCCTTTACATTTTTTGTACTGTATTCCAGGCTGGCTCCTTGCGCAAACTGTTTGTCAGGATTTCCGGGCCTGAACGAACGGTGATAGAAAAATTTTCCGTCCCAAAAATTGTTTTTACTGGCCAGGTTGTAATCGAAACCGGCAACACGGTTATATAAATTGCTGTTTGCGGGTTGGTTCAGATACTCTTTATTGACGAGAATGAACCCGAAATTGGAACGGGCAAACACCTTTTTCTGCACCGAAGCAACGGTAAAGTTCCGGGCCAGGAATTGGCCTGTTTCCTGTGTGGTCATGTTCATAAAACCAATTCTCCAGTCGTTACCGATTTTTCCGCTGAGCCGGGCGCCGGCAATTACCGGGGCATCCAATCCAATTCGGCGCGAAAAAAACGGGGTAACTGTTTCGTTGCCAAACCCCGAAAACAGGTCGCTGTTTTCAAGGAAAAACTGACGTTTTTCAGGGAAAAAGAGTTCGAAACGATCGATATTCGTTACCTGCTGATCGACTTCTACCTGGGCAAAATCCGGATTGTAAGTCAGATCGAGATTAATGGAGGAAGAAAACCCGATTTTAGCGTCGAACCCGAAATCCTTATTCCACACTGCGCCTGTCCCTGTTTCGAAATCGTTGGTATAACTTCCGAAAAGATAAGGGATCAGCGAGATCATCATTCTTGATTTTGGAAGCGGATCTTCAAATTTTAGTACCCCGGCATACGCCAGTGAAGCCGTTGGAAACTGACGCGGCACGGGCGCCCACGACGATTTCTCGTTGGTTTTCAGGTCGAGCCGGCTGAAATTGACGTTCCAGACTTTTCCGCCCGATGCGTAACGAATGGATTTAAACGGAATCCTCATCTCTGCTGTCCACTTGTCATCGTAGTGTTTTACTTTCGAATCCCATTTACAGTCCCAGTTCAGGTTACTGCTGCTTCCGTTCGACATCACCCCGTCCCATTTGGCTCCCGACGCCGAAAGTCCAAACGAAAAACCGTTGGTTTGGTCGAGAAATGTGTCAAAAAAAACCAGGAAATTGTCATTGTTTCCGAAGACAAAATCACGCCTGAACGATTCCATAATCCGCTTGCCCGGAATCGTATCGTTAAAGGTAAAAGCAAGGTAAAACGCCTTTTCGTCATAAGTCATCAACACCTCCGACTGCTGAATGGCGTAACCGGTATCGATGGGCAAAACCTTAAAAAAACGGGTTGCCTTTTCCGCATTTTGCCAGTCGATCTCTTCAATTATTCCGTCGATTTTAATTGGAAAACCTGCCTTTTTTGCATTCAGAATAAAATTTTTGTTGAATGTATCAGTTATAGAATCTTTTTTTGATGGAGCAAACGAATGGGCAAACGATACATAACCCGCCACAAACAGCAAAAGAAACACTGTATATTTCATCATCAGAAATGAATATTTAATTGATTCAGGTAAGCTGCAAAGATATTCAATTTGCGAAAACCGCAATAGATTAGGAAAATAAGTTAAACCGAACGTATTAAAATGACAGAACAAATGTTGTCAGTGATTTTGCCGGAGCAGCATATTCCACCGATTGATTTTTGGGTTCCACCGGAGAAATTTTCTGACAGTTTTCACCGGCACTTGTTCTGAAAACCTGCATATCTTTTATCCCCTTTTCAAAAGAAGATATATCTATTTTAAAAGATTGAGTACTACCCAAAGTATTGTTAACAGCAACCACTAATTGATTTTTCTCAGGATTAACCGCGGCCAGCGCAGATTCGTGGCCAGTTTTTATCAGCGAATAACCTTGTTTGAAAAACCGGGTGATTTGTTGCCTCACATAAAAATTTTTTACGATGTTGTATTCCTGTGTTTTAAAATCGCACTTTATGAGGCACCAGATGTCATTTCCTTCTTCCATCAATTGCCAGTCGAGCCACGCCTGCGGTTGCATCAGGTTCATGTCGTTAAAAAGTTTCTGTGTGAGTAAAAGGTTATTTTCGAGTCCTGCGGCCCGGCCTCTCCAGCCACCCGGCCCGGTTTCCGACTGCCAGAACGTTTTGCCGGTTGTTTTTACCAGTTCAAACGCCTCCCGCCGTTCGTCATCGGTTCCCGAATAGGTGTGCGTGTTCAACTGACCTACTTTGCCCAAAATATCACCTGCGTTCTGATATTCTGTGAGCACTTTTAGAAACGAGGCAATGTTGGTTTCATCGGAAGCCGAAATCACTGTTTTTAATCCTGATGTTTTTAATTTTGGATACAAAATCCGAATTATTTCCATCTGCGTTTCCGGCTCAAAATGGCATCCTTCCTGGCTCCCCAAATAATACCAGTAGTTGGAACCCGATTCGTTAAACGGTTCCAGTGTTTTAAATTCAAGCCCGTATTTTTCCTTGTAATGTTTACAAACATCAACGAGGTAGTCACAAAAAGCCTCGTAATATTCCGGTTTCAGGTTGTCTTTCGCGGGGTCGGCATTTCCGGCGGAGCAGCCGCTGAAAGTCATCCAGTAGGGCGGCGAATTGGAGAACGCCTCAAAAACAGCATCCGGGCGTTTTTCTTTTATTTTCAACATCATTGTTCGTTGCGCTTTGTCGGCGTCCCACTGATAGGGTGCGTCTTCCGAGGTTTTAAAACCTTCCATCTCAGCGCGTTTCCCCTTTCCTTTCACCATGTGCCCGTCAGCGTGCGAAGGGTCGTCGCCGCCACCGATGTTATATCTGAAAATGTTCATGTTCAGTTT